>CACZQS010000146.1 GCA_902783325.1 uncultured Lachnospiraceae bacterium | reverse complement strand
GTCTCCCGTCTGAAAGGAAGAATCGAATTGAAAAATGTCACCTTCCGATATGAAAAGGATGAGCCGGCTGTTCTTGATAATCTGAACCTGACGATTACTCCCGGTGAATATGTGGCTGTCGTCGGGAAGAGCGGATGCGGGAAATCGACGCTGGTGAAGCTGCTTCTCGGCTTTGAGATGCCGGACCGGGGAACGATCTCTTACGACGGAAATGATATGAACCAGCTGGATCTGTATTCTCTTCGAAGAAATATCGGAACGGTTCTGCAGGACGGAAAACTGTTTTCGGGAGATATCTTCTCCAATATCACGATCACGGCTCCATGGCTCGGCATGGACGAGGCCTGGGATGCGGCGGAGAAGGCCGGGATTGCGGAGGACATCCGGAAGATGCCGCTGGGTATGCATACATACCTGGGTGAAGGCGGAGACGGGATCTCCGGGGGACAGAAGCAGCGGCTCATGATTGCAAGGGCCATCGCCCCGAAGCCAGGGATACTGATTTTCGATGAGGCGACGAGCGCACTGGACAATCTGACGCAGAAGATCGTGACGGATTCCATGGATGCGATGAACTGCACCCGGATCGTGATTGCCCACCGCCTGTCCACGATACGGGCCTGTGACAGGATTATCGCGATCGATCAGGGGAAGATTGTGGAATCCGGGACCTATGACGAACTGATCGCCAGGGATGGGTTCTTCGCCGGGCTTGTAAAAAGACAGCAGTAGATAAAAGAAATCGGTGAAAATGGCACCGCGCTATGGTAGAATAGTAGCACAGATAACTTTTTTTGTGAAAAAGGAGGAGCGTCATGTTTGGAAGCCGCAGGATTAAGGAACTGGAAAGCAAATTATATGAGGCAGATGACAATGTCAGCAAGCTTACTCGCGAGAAAGGCGATCTGGAGCAGAGACTGACCGACGCCTCTTCCAGAGCTTCGGAGGCAGAGCAGAGCCTGTCCGATGCGAATGCCAGGATTGCAGAGCTGGAGGATTCACAATCCAGACTGGACGCGGTCGTGGCTGAGCTTGATTCCGGATTGAAGTCTGAAAAAGACAAGCACTCGGATCTGGAGCAGGATCTTTCCAATACCAAGAATGACAATACAGCCATTCAGGGACGTCTGGATGCGGCGAACGGCAGGATTTCAGAGCTGGAAAAGAGTCTTTCTTCAGCGAATTCCAATATTGCGGATCTGGAGCAGAGTCTTGCGTCCGCGAATGCAAGTATCTCCGAGCTGGAAGAAAGGGTCGCCCAGACCGATCTGGAAGAGCTCAAAGAGCAGGCCAGAGTCGCGCTCGTGGAAGTGGAAGGCCTCAGGAGCATGTATGAGAAAAAGATTCAGGATTTCGACAACAGTCTTGAGGACAAGCAGGAGCTCTATGAAAAAGAGGACGCACGGCAGAGATACAACATGGTTAAGTCCATCGAGGACGGCAGGCTGGCGAACCGCGATTATATCAACAATACTCTGAAAGAGTTCAGTCAGAGCTTCGGCTACTATCTGGCACAGGTCAAACTGCTCATGGACGCTCTGGGTGATGTGGCCGTCAAAACCGGAGAGACATTATTCCAGGGTCAGGAAGAGAAGCTTCTGACCTCGATCGGAGAGGGCATCTCCGCAAAGGTCCAGGATGAAGCGGATGCGCTCGATCCCGAAGGGGTCGTTCTCATTAAGAATGCGAAGGAGGAATACCGCCCCGAGCCGGATTCTGAGCTCTCATTTGAGGATAGTGATTTCGAGAAGTGAATCTTGAAGAGGCGCTCCGCGAATGCGGGACGCCTCCTTTTTCATTTTCATTCAGCTGTAAGATCAGTCCTTGTCGATGTCCTTCTCGAGGATTGTTCCGTCGGCAACTTTGATATCGTACCCATATTCCGTTCCGTCCGCGAGTCTCAGCTCGACTTCGAACTTCAGCACTCCGTCATCCAGATCCTTCTTGCACTTTGTAAAGGTGACTTCGTCAGCCTTGAAGCCTGCGTCCACAAGAGCGATCATTTTCGCCTGAAGCTCCGTGATCTCCCCGTCAGAAGCAGCAGCGCTTTCGGTGGAAGCGGCCGCGGAGTCCGCCGTCAGCCCGGCGGCCTTGATGAGATCCGCGTACTCAAGATCGTCATCCGCTTCCCACAGATCAATGTCCTGCTCCAGGATCGCACCCGTGTTGGCATCGATATCGAACTCATACTTGATCTCGCCGGGGACGAAGAAGTCGACCTCGTAAATCTCCCTGCCGTCATCGATATCTGTCTCTGTCGGCTTAAAAACGACCTTTTCTTTCGCGACATCGACTGCCTCAAGAGCCTTTTTCTGTGCGTCCTCCAGGCTGATCGTGCCCGCGCATGCCACTACTGATGCTGCCATAATTCCTGCAACTGCTGATAATGCGATAAGTGTTTTCTTCATAATTCAATCCTTTCCTGCCGGATCAAAGCCGGCACTGTTTTTGTATTTGGTTTTGATGGACCCATCATAACGGAATGTTTGTCACACTCATGTCAGACAATTGTCACAATTATAAAACAAAATTGAAAAACTGATGTTTTTGTGCAACATGAACGATATCTGTTGACTGTTTGCCATTGAGTTTTGTATAATTGTGGCAATATCAATCATGAGCAAGGAGCGAAGCGGATTTCGGTTATCCGCTTTACCCAGGCAACGGTCATTCGACAGAAAGGATGTGATCGCGAGATGATTATTGGAAAGAGCATTCCGAGAATCGACGCGCGGGACAAGGCCACCGGGCGGATCAGATATACGGACGATCTGTGCGACAAAGGAGCGCTGATTGCCAAAATAAAGCATGCAAACGTCGCGCATGCCTATGTGAAGTCGGTGGATACGTCCGAGGCGGAGAAGATCCCGGGCGTGGTGAAGGTTGTCACGTGTTTTGACGTTCCGGATTTCCGTTTCCCTACAGCCGGTCATCCCTGGTCAACGGACCCGGAGCACCAGGATGTCTGTGACAGGCTGCTGCTGACGAAGCATGTGCGTTATTACGGAGACGACGTGGCGGCCGTGGTGGCCGAGGACGAGGTGGCCGCTGCAAGAGCGGTGGACGCGATCAAGGTGGAATATGAAGAGCTTCCGTTTGTGCTTGACGTGCAGGAAGCCATGAAGGACGGGGCGCCTCTCCTTCATGAGGAGTATCCGAATAATGTGCTCCGTCATACAAGTATGCGAAAAGGGAACTATGAAGAGGCCATCAAGGAACCGGGGCTCATCAAGGTCGAGGGCTGGTATGATACGCCGACAGTCCAGCACTGCCACATCGAGAATTTCATCTGTTTTGCTTCAAGGGAAAATGAAAAGATCGTCGTGGTGACGTCCACGCAGATTCCCCATATCGTCCGCCGCGTAGTGGGACAGGCTCTCGGTATTCCGTGGGGACAGGTCCGCGTGATCAAGCCTTATATAGGAGGCGGTTTCGGCAACAAGCAGGACGTGCTCTACGAGCCGCTCTGCGCTTATCTGTCCCTTCAGGTGGGCGGCCGTCTCGTGAAACTCGACTGTTCGAGAGAGGAGACATTCCGCAATAACCGGGTCCGTCACGCGATCCGCAGCCATATCGTCACCTACTGCCGCAAGGACGGCACCCTGGTGGCGAGAAAGCTGGAGTGCTTCTCTAACCAGGGAGCTTACGCGTCCCACGGCCATGCCATCGCCGCGAAGGGTGCCGGGGCTTTCCCTCAGCTCTATCCCTGCGAAAATGTGGAGGTCGATGCCTGGACGGTCTTTACGAACAGACAGGTGGCCGGAGCGATGCGCTCCTACGGTATGGCCCAGGCCGATTTCGCGGTAGAGTCGCATTCGGATGACATCTGCCGCGTGATCGGGATGGATCCGATGGAGTTCCGCAGAAAGAATCTGATGCCAAAGGGCTATGTGGATGCATTTTCCAAAAACGAGCTCTATGCGGACACCTTCAATCAGTGCCTGGACAAGGGCGCCGCATATATTGATTACGATAGAAAATTCAAAGAATATCAGAACCAGACCGGCCCGATCCGGCGGGGAATCGGCTTTGCCCCCTTCTGGTACAATACGGCTGTCTGGCCGATCGCGCTGGAGACGGCGTCCTGCCGCATGATCGTCAACCAGGACGGCTCCATCCAGGTGCAGGTGGGTGACACGGAGATCGGGCAGGGCGCGGACACGGCGTTCTCGCAGATGGCCGCCGAGACGATCGGGGTTCCCTTTGATATGGTTCACATCCTGTCCTGTCAGGATACGGATGTCACTCCGTTCGGAACCGGAGCCTATGCCTCCCGCCAGACTTATGTCACGGGCTTTGCCATCCGCGACTGCGCGGAGCATCTCAAGGACAGGATCCTGGATATCGCGTACCGCTATACAAGGATGCAGCCCTATCTTATGGACATTCAGGACGGGAACATCATCCGCGCTACAGACGGACGCGTGCTCATGTCCCTGGGTGATCTGGCTCTGCAGGCTCTCTATGATACAGAAAACAGCGTCCACATCACCATGGAGCGCACGGCGCAGGCCAAGTCGAACGCCTACAGCTTCGGGTGCTGTTTCGCGGAGGTCGAGGTGGACATTCCCATGTGCCGGGTGAAGCTGCTTAATATCATCAATGTGCACGACTGCGGACGGCTGATCAATCCGGCCCTGGCCGCCGCCCAGGTCGAAGGCGGCATGAGTATGGGCATAGGCTATGCGCTGTCCGAGAAGATGATTTATGACGAGAAAACAGGCAAGCTTCTGAACGGCAATCTGCTGGACTACAAGCTCTCCACATTTATGGACCATCCGCATCTGGAGGCTCAGTTTGTGGAAAATCCGGAGCCGACCAGCGCATACGGAACCAAGGCTTTAGGCGAGCCGCCCGTTGTTCCGGTAGCGCCTGCGATCCGCGCTGCCATCCGTCAGGCGACCGGCGTGGCGCTGAACGAACTGCCCATGGATCCGCATCTCTTATTCCGCAGATTCAAAGAAGAGCATCTGATCTGATTAGGGGAGGGACATATGTACGATATCAAAGCAATATATGAAGCAAAATCGGTGGAGCACGCTGTTCAGCTCCGTATGGAACATCCTGAAGCGGTTATCATAGCCGGAGGTTCGGATGTCCTGATCAAGATACGCGAGGGGCGGCTTGCCGGCTGCGAGCTGATCAGCATCTACGGACTGGACGAGATGCGCGGCATACGCAAGGAAGAGGACGGCACGATCCGCATCGGATCACTGACCTCCTTCAGCCACATTCACGCCGATCCCCTGATCCAGAAGCATATCAGTGTGCTGGGAGATGCCGTAAATATGGTGGGAGGACCCCAGATCCGCGCCATCGGCACCATCGGGGGCAATACCTGCAACGGCGTGACCAGCGCGGATTCCGCGTCCACACTGTTTGCCTATGACGCGGTCCTTGAGATCACGGGACCTGAGGGCGTAAGACTCTGCCCGATCAGCGAGTTCTATCTGGGCCCGGGCAAAGTGGATTTAAGAGAAGGAGAACTGGAAACGGCAGTCCTTATACGAAAAGAATCCTACTCGGGCTACAAAGGCTGTTATCTCAAATACGGCATGCGCAACGCGATGGAGATCGCGACCACAGGCTGCTCTGTAAATGTGAAGCTCTCCCAGGACAAGAAGGTCCTCAAGGATCTCCGTATCGCCTACGGAGTTGCAGGGCCGGTACCGAGGCGCGCGAAAGTGACTGAGGATGCCGTGAGGGGAAGCGAAGTATCTCCTGAGACAAGAGCGCGCATCGGCGAACTGGTGCTCGAAGACGTGAATCCGCGCGACAGCTGGAGAGCCGCAAAGGATTTCCGTCTCCACCTGTGCAGCACGATGGCTATGCGGGCCTTCACTCAGGCCGTGAGAAAGGCAGGAGGTGAGATCGATGACTGAAGATCTTAGACAGTACAAGCAGGTGACCTGCACCATCAACGGGAAAGAGCGCACGGCTATGGTGGATGTCCGCGCTTCCCTCACCGACATGCTTCGGAACGAATACAGGCTGACCTCCGTCAAGAAAGGCTGTGAGGTCGGCGAATGCGGGGCCTGCACGGTCCTGATTGACGGCGAGGCCTTTGACTCCTGCATCTACCTTGCCATCTGGGCGGACGGAAAGAACATCATCACGCTGGAGGGTCTTGAGGGCCCGAACGGCGAGCTGTCGGACATCCAGCAGGCCTTTATCGACGAGACCGCCATCCAGTGCGGCTTCTGCACACCGGGCTTTATTCTCACCGCCAAGGAGGTTCTGGATTCCGGGAAGCTTTATACCGACGATGAGCTCAGAAAGCTCCTGTCCGGGCACCTGTGCCGCTGCACGGGATATGAGAACATCTTCAGAGCCGTGAAGAAGACCATGTATAAGAGGCTCGGGAAAAAATACAAGGAATAAAAAATATTTCTTTGCTGTAAAGCAAAAATGCTTGACACAAGGGAGAGCGATCGTATATTATGTACAGGCTATGGACAGACTATACGAGGAGACTCTCCTTTTTGATTTCTACGGGGAACTGCTCACACAGAAGCAGAGACAGATCTTTGAAGAAGTAGTGCTTTGCAACTGCTCCCTCGGCGAAGTGGCAGAAGACCACGGCATCAGCCGGCAGGGAGTGCACGACACGGTGCGGCGGTGCGGAAAGCTTCTTGCTTCCTATGAGGAGAAGCTGGGGCTCATGCGGAAATTCCTGGTCATCAAGAAGAAAGCGGCAAGAATCCATGAGATCTCGGAAAATGAAGAGGTCCGCCGCCTGGCCGATGAGATTCTCGAAGAGCTGTAACAGGTAACGGATTCTCTTTACGGGGGAATGACGATGGCATTTGAAAGCCTTACAGATAAACTGCAGAGCGTATTTAAACAGCTCCGAAGCAAGGGACGACTCACGGAGAGCCACGTGCATGAACCCATGAATGAAGTTAAGATGACTCTCCTGGAAGCGGACGTCAACTTTAAGACGGTAAAGAATTTCACGAGATCCGTCGAGCAGAAGGCCGTGGGTGAGGACGTCATGAACGGACTCAATCCGGCGCAGACCGTGATCAAGATCGTCCATGACGAGCTCGTGGAGCTCATGGGATCCGACACGACGGAGATTCCCTTAAACAACAGCGGCATGACAGTCATCCTGATGGCCGGCCTTCAGGGCTCCGGCAAGACCACGACAGCCGCAAAGCTCGCGGGAAAGATGAAAAGCCGCGGCAAGAATCCGCTTCTTGTCGCCTGCGACGTCTACCGCCCCGGAGCGAT
>CACZQS010000145.1 GCA_902783325.1 uncultured Lachnospiraceae bacterium | reverse complement strand
GCGCCTGCGCCGGATGTGACGATCTTCACCTCTTCTTTTTTCTTTCCGACTACCTTCAAAGCGTTCAGAAGACCAGCCAGTGTGATGACGGCCGTGCCGTGCTGGTCGTCGTGGAAGATCGGGATGTCGCATCTTTCCTTCAGCTTCCGCTCGATCTCAAAGCAGCGCGGCGCCGCGATATCCTCGAGGTTGATTCCGCCGAAGGAACCGGAGATCTGGTACACCGTCTCAACAAACGCATCCACATCTTTGGTCTTAATACAAAGAGGAAATGCGTCCACGCCGCCAAACGACTTGAACAGCACACACTTGCCTTCCATAACCGGCATCCCCGCTTCCGGCCCGATGTCGCCGAGCCCGAGGACGGCCGTTCCGTCCGTGATGACGGCGCAAAGGTTGTGGCGGCGGGTCAGCTCGTAGGATTTCTGCGGATCCTTCTGGATCTCGAGGCAGGGCTGCGCGACTCCGGGCGTGTAAGCGAGGGAGAGATCGTCTTTTGTCGCGACAGGTACGGTCGCAACTACTTCAATCTTTCCCTTCCATTCGCCGTGCAGGCGCAGAGATTCTTTTGCGTAATCCATATCGTTTACTCCTTTATAAATTATTTTCGTAAAAATTCATCCAATCCGTCAGGCGTCGGGCGGCATAGGAAGCGTCGCGCCCCCAAACGGCATCGCGATCACCGTCGCGTCCGGGCCGTATTTTGCCATAGCCTGGTCAAATGCCGTCTGCGCGTCCTTCTGCGGATTCAGGAAGATGCTTCTCACAAACGCGTCGTCCATCTCGCTGACCAGGTCGATCTGTGCGTTCTCGAGGACCATGGCGATCGCCGCGGCCTTGTGTCCTCCCAGCTGGAAGTCCGTGCGGATCCGGTCGATCATCGAATGTGATGTCTCCGCATTTACAAGCCACTCCTCGAATCTGGCGCTTCCGAGCCCCTCGTTGCAGGCTCCGATCACGATCATGGTTCCGCCTTTTTTCACCGCGTGTTTGGCGTTATCCAGAGCTTTCTGCGTTTGGTAGAGATTGGCATCCTTCGGTGCTCCTCCCTGGGAGACCAGGACGATGTCCGCCCTCACCGGGATCGGTTTGCGGTACATCTTGTCGAGATACCGGCAGCCTGCGCGGTGCGCCTCGATGACGTCCCCGGCCACGGCATACACGATGTGCTTGTGCTCGTCCAGAACTGCATTCACGATGAAATGGATCGGGCAATACTTCAGAGCTTCCTCCAGATCCTCTCTCACCGGATTGCCTTCCAGCTTCCCTGCGCACGCGTTCTCCGAAACCATGAGCGAGTGGTTGCACTGGATGGCGGCTGGAGTGGAAACACCCGGCATCAGTGCCTTCACGCCTCCGGAGTAGCCGGCGAAGTAATGGAACTCGATATTTCCGAGGGCAATCCTTAAGTCTGCTTCCACCACGCTTCTTGAAAAATCAAACGGCGTTCCGTTCGAGGAAGTGCCTGTGTGGATGCAGTCCTCAGGTTCGGAGTCGATGCACTTTACCCGGCGGAAGATCTCTGAGCCTGCCAGGTGCATCCTCTCCTCTTCGGTGTGATGCCTGTGGGAACCGAGCGCAAAGACAACCGTAATATCTTCGTCCGGCACACCGGCCGCGTTCAGCTCCCGGATGACACTTGGGAGAACGTCATAGCTCGGCAGCGGTCTTGAGATATCACTGGTGATGACCACAACCTTCTGTCCCTTTTTCGCGATCTCTTTAAGCGGGGCGGATCCGATCGGATGAGCAAGCGCGTAATCGACAGCGTCCGCTCCTCTTCTTTCATGCTCCATCTCATTCGCGGTAAGAACTGCAAGCAGGTTTTTGTCCGGCACGTCAACTTTCTGGACGCCTTTTCCGAATCCGAACTCAAGGATCATGGAAGTTTACTCCTTTCCGAACGTCGCTGCCGCATGCCTTAAAGCCTTTACGACAGGAAGCTCTTCTCCTGTCAGGAAGCGGATCAGCGCGCCGCCGCCTGTGCAGACATAGCCGAGCTTGTCGCTCACCTTGTATTTTCTGGCAGCCGTGACGGAATCGCCGCCGCCGACCACCGTGTAGGCCTTCGTCTCGCCGAGCGCTTCGAAGATCCTCTTCGTCCCTTCTTCTGTCAGCGTCTCCTCGAAGATCCCCATCGGACCGTTGACAAATACGGTTTTTGCGCCGGCTATGAGCTCGCAGTACATGCGGATGGTTTCGCTCCCGATATCCACCGCCGAGAAATCATCCGGTACGTTCTCCGGCTTGTATTCGACGCGCTTTCCGTCTTCTACGCCGCCGAGGTCGACTGGAAGAACGATCCGGTCCGCGTACTTCTCATAGAGTGCGGCGGCCTTCGGGATGTATTCTTCATAATTCTTGGCATAGATGAAATCCACGCTCTTCTGCCCGATCTTCTGTCCGAGCGCGTGCATCAGAATGTTGCCCGCAAGTCCTCCGGTGAGGACTTTGTCGGCGCTTCCGCTCTTTAATACAGTTTCCATCATGATGAAGGCGTCGCTGATCTTGGATCCGCCCAGCACAAAGACACATGGTTTTTCCGGGCTTTCCATGAGCTCCGAGATCACGCAGTATTCTTTCTCAAAGAGACGTCCCATCGCGGATGGAAGAACCTGTTCAAAGCCGCATAAGGAGGGCTGGTCCCTGTGGGAAGCGGCAAAGGCGTCGTTCACATAGAGATCCGCCAAAGGAGCGAGCTTCACGACTACCTGGGTCTTCGCCTGTTCCTCGTGGGACAGCTTCAGCTTCATCTCAAAGAGAGTCTGTTCTTCGCTGCAGAAGCGCACGTTGTCAAGCAGGAGGATCTCTCCGTCCTTCAGGGCGCGGATCGCTTCTCTTGCGG
>CACZQS010000144.1 GCA_902783325.1 uncultured Lachnospiraceae bacterium | reverse complement strand
GATCTCCTCCGTCTTTGGTTTCATTTTTGCTGGATCATGCCATTTTACAACAATAAAATGCCTCACGGGCTTATCCTCCCATCAGACTTGTAAAGTGCCGTCTCTTCCGGCATGTTCTGATTATTATAACAGTACAGCAACGGAAGGCTGCCGGTCGGCAGCTCATTCCGTTAGCGAGTATAACACATTATCAGGAGATTTAATACAGGTATTGCTTCAATGTCCTTCTGACAGCTCCCGGTCCCGAGATTTCGCTGCGCACCATTTCCTCGATCCGTTCTCCGATGCCCGCCTTGTAAAGATCCGTTCCGAAAAGCGTCTCGTTGGATAAAACGCCCTTCAGCTGGTCCGTGAGGCTCTCCGGATACCCGAAGCGGATGCCCTCAAGCTGCTCCTTCATATACGGGATCATCGGATCCGGTGAGAGTTCCATCGGCTGTCCCTCATCATCCACTCCCAACAGATAGCGAAGCCATCCTGCTATGGCCAGGGGAATTGCCGTGAGTTTCTTCGCGTCGCCGTCGCGCCGCACATAAGCCTTAATCGTCTCCCCGAACCGGATCGCAGTCATCTGGGATATGTCAACAGCGATTCTGGCGCTGGTATCCCCAAGGTAAGGATTCGGGAATCTCACGTGCATCAGTTCATCGAGGAAATCCTTCGGGGAGAGAATACCGGGATCCTCCACCACCGGCAGGCCCTCGCAAAATCCCACCTGTCTGGCCAGCTCGGAGATCTCCGGGTCCTTCATCCCGTCTGCAAACAAGGTATATCCCAGCATGCAGTCATAGGTGCAAAGTGCCGTATGGATCGGATTGAGGCACACTGTCACCTTCATGCGCTCGGCCTTATTCACCGTCTCGCGGTCCGTCATATACACGCCGGCCTCTTCAAAAGGCGGGCGGCCGTTCGGGAATGCGTCTTCCACAACGAGGTACTGCGGCTCCTCGGCGTTGGCAAAAGGTGCAATGTAAGTAGATTTGGACGTGACGACGATTCCCATGTCCTCAACCCCGCTTTTCTCCAGCATCGCACGCACACTGTCACCTGGCCTCGGCGTAATCTTATCGATCATGGACCAGGGGAACGTGATGCGGGATTCATCCCGCAGATAACTGCAGAATTCTCTTTCCACAAAGCCCCCTGCGCGCCACTCTTCCGCCATTTCCAGAACACTTTCCCTGAGCTTTCTTCCGTTCCGGGAAACATTGTCCATGGACAGGAGTGCCAGCGGTGCTCCTCCGGCCTTAAAGCGCTCATACAGCATGGCCGTCACAACACCCATGACCCCGACGGCATGCTCCGGTCCTTTTTCTATATCCGCTTTGACATATCCCAAATACTGTCCGTCCGGATTGCGGAGAGCATATCCCTTCTCCGTAATCGTGAAGGAAACGAGCTGCAGATCCTGATTTGCAAACACTTCTTTCAGGCGCTTCCACTCCCCGGCATCTGAGGAGTCCGCCTTAACCGCCTCTGTAAGAGATCCGAGGACCCTCTTTTCGGTTCTGCCGTCCTCATGCAGTGTCACCGCCATCACCAGATTGTCATAGGGTTTATAGATCCTGTCCGCCACTTCATAATCAAATGTCTCCGCGCAGGTAATTCCGCGGTCCATCTGTCCCTTCCGAATCAGGGTATCTGCAATTCCTCCGATAAAAATCCGGAAAATGTTGCCGATCCCGAAGTGAACCCAGACCGGGTTCTTCCTGGTTCTTTCCGCCAACACGGCCGGATCGTAGGAGGGCAGCAGCACTCCGGCTTCTTCCCATGCCTGTCTGTCTTTCAGTCCGTCATAGTTTAATTTCATAGCATTATTCCTCCGAAGGATCCACGTCGATCAATACCTTCATAGTTGTCTCGCGGTTGGCATCAATATACTCATATGCCTTCTGATAATCCCTGAATGCGAACTTCGCGCTCATCAAAGGCTTCAGCTGAATCTTTCCCTCCTGAACAAAGCGGATTGCGTCCACATAATCCTCATGCCGGTACATCATGGAGGTGTTGAGATCCAGTTCGGAATCGTTAAGCTTCGCCAGGTCCACATGCGCCGTCTTCCCGAATACCGCCACCAGTATAATCGTACTTCCCTTCCGCGCATTCTGGATTGCCTGATCCATCGTGATGTCGCTTCCCGCACACTCATATACGACATCGGCCTTGTCCGGACCGAAAGCCTTCAGCAGCGCCTCCCTGTAGTCTTCTTTCATCGTATTGACCGCATAGTCCGCGCCCAGGCTCTTCACGATCTCAAGTCTCTTGTCCGAGATGTCGGTCGCCAGCACTTCCGCTGCGCCGAGCGCTTTCAGGGACTGTACCAGAAGGATGCCGATCGGTCCGCAGCCGAGCACGACAGCTTTTGCCCCCTTTATCTCCGGATACCGCTTCGCCGCGTGCACAGTCACCGCAAGCGGCTCGATCATGGCCCCTTCCGAATAGGTCATCTCATCGGGAAGAGGCGTCACCTTGGAATCATCCACCGCGAAATAATCACCGGCTGTCCCGGTGGTCTGGAATCCCATCACCTTCAGGTTCTCACACAGATTGTATTTCCCGTGAAGGCAGGGATAGCACCTTCCGCAGAAAACCTGGGGCTCAATCGTGACCTTCTGTCCGGCCTTAAGACCTTTCACGGAAGACCCGACCGATACGATCTGCCCGGAGACCTCATGTCCCTGCGTAACCGGATACGGCGTATACGGATGTGTGCCGTGGAACACATGAATGTCGCTTCCGCAGACACCGATCTTCCTGATCTTCACCAATACCTGATCCGGTCCTGCCTCCGGAACCGGAACTTCCCGGAATGTAATATTGCCTGGTTCCGTCATAAGCTGCTGCAGCATCATTTCCTTCATATTCATTTCGCTCCTTATTATTTCGTTTTTTCTGTTTCAGGTATAAAAAACACAGCCCTTTCGCGAGCAGAGGATCCTGTCGGAAGGGCTGTGAACTGTCTCCGTAATCCGCACAACCCTCATGTATACCGTTTCATACAGGTTGTGAATGAAAAACTTACTGCTTCATGTCGCCTGACGCTTTTTGGAAATGCAGTCAATACCGACTGCGATGGCAAGGACCACGCCCTTGACGACCATCTGCGTGTATTCACTGACATCCATCAGGATCATGCCGTTTGTGAGGCAGCCGATGATCAGAACGCCGGCTACGACTCCCGAGATGCGTCCGACACCGCCGTTGACGGATACGCCGCCGAGCACAACGCAGGTGATGACGTCAAACTCAAGTCCTTTGCCGACGGTGCTCTGCGCCGAATTGGAGCGGGACAGCAGTACGATGCCTGCCAGACCTGCGAAGAGACCGGAGAGCGCATAGATCAGGTACTTAACGCGGTTCACGCGGATACCGGAGAGCTCAGCCGCCTCTTCGTTGCCGCCGATCGCGTAGAAATAGCGGCCGAAGAAAGTCTTGTTGAGGATGAAGCTGCCGATCGCGAAGCAGGCAATCATAATGATCGTACAAACCGGAACGACTCCTATCGACCAGCGGCCGAACAGGGCAAAGCCCTCGGGGAGACCGGAGATCGGGCGCCCGCCTGAGATCAGGTAAGAGACACCTTCAAAAATCGTCTGCGAGGCAAATGTCGCAATCAGGGCAGGAATCCCGATGGTGGCGACCATGCAGCCGTTCAGGATACCGATCAAGGTGGAAAGCGCGAGAGAGATAATGATGGCAAGCCACATATTCATGCCGAGATTCACCATCAGGAAGGCACAGACCACGTTTACAAGGGTAATAATCGAGCCGATGGAAAGGTCGATGCCTGCAATCAGGATCACGAACGTCATACCGATAGAAGCGATGCCGTAATAGGCAACCTGTCTGGAGATATTGATGATATTGCCGGCCCGGATGAAGGCACCCTTACTTGCAATGGCAAAAATCACCACTTCCAGGATAAAAACCAGCCAGATGGCATTTGATTTCAGTACATTTTTCATATTCATCGTATAGAACCTCCCGTTAGTTATCCACGATTGCCGACGCGTAGGTCATGATCGTATCCGCATTAAACTCTTCTTTCTGTAATTCCCCTGTCATTTCGCCTTCGGCCAGGACGATGATCCGATCCGACATGCCGATCAGCTCTTCCATTTCCGAAGAAATCATAAGCACGCTGCGCCCGGATTCCACGAGATCGTTGATAAGCTTATAGATCTCATATTTGGCGCCGACGTCAATGCCGCGGGTCGGTTCATCGAAAATAATGAGCTGGGAATCTGCAGCAAGCCACTTGCCGAGGATTACTTTCTGCTGGTTTCCGCCCGAGAGGTTCTTAACCAGCTGGTTTATCGAGGGACACTTGATCTGGATCTCTTTGCGGTATTTCTCCGCGTTGCTCTTCTCAACGGAAGAGCTGATGACACTGGCGCTCGAAATCCGTTCGTAGATCGGCATATTAATATTGTTCTTTATGGAATTCGTCAGAAGCGCCCCGTGACGCTTTCTGTCTTCCGGAACCAGGGCAATTCCGAGATCAATTGCCTCTCTGGGAGATTTGGGATTGATTTCCTTCCCGTTCAGGAAGATCTGGCCGGACTCTTTCGGCTTCGAGCCGAATATCACCTCTGCCAGTTCTGTTCGTCCTGCACCGACGAGTCCGCCTAGTCCGAGCACTTCACCGGCGTGAATCTTGAGATTCATGTCCTTGTCGCCGTTGCCGCAGACATTCTTCAGTTCCAGAACAACCTTGCCTGTGTCGATACAAGGCTTTCTCTCCGGGTACTTCTGGGTCATCTCACGTCCGACCATCAACTTGATCAGTTCATCGACGGTTGCTTCCGGCGTGATCAGCGTCGTGACGTATTCTCCATCCCGGATTACCTCAATGCGGTCACTCAGACGGAAGATCTCTTCCAGTCTGTGGGAAATATAGATAATGGAGACACCCTGTTTGCGGAGCAGTTCCACAACCTTGAACATGTTCTCCACTTCGTTGGTCGTAAGCGGCGCGCTGGGCTCGTCCATGATGAGCACTCTCGCGTTCTGCTGGATCGCCTTCGCGATTTCAATCATCTGCTGGTAACCGACCGAAAGGTTCTTTACCAGTTCCTTCGGATTGATTTTGATCTGAAGCTGGGCAAACGCTTTCTCTGCCTCTGCCTCCATGGCTTTCCGGTCAATCATGATGCCGTTGCGGATCGGGCGGCCAAGGAAAAGGTTCTCTGCCGCAGACAATTCCCCGACGTTGTTAAACTCCTGATAGATAATGGCTATGCCGTTTTCAGCAGCCAGCTGGGGTGTCATGCGCTCAAATACCTTGCCGTTGACCTTGATCTTTCCGCTCGTCGGGATCACGGCTCCGGAACAGCACTTGATCAGAGTGGACTTCCCGGCCCCGTTTTCTCCGATCAATCCGAGAACTTCTCCTGGTCTGAGCTGAAGGGTGACGTCCTTCAGCGCTACCACGCCCGGATATTCTTTTCGGATATGTTCCAGTTCAAGGACATACTCTTCACTCATAGATTACCTCCTTATTTTTTACCTGTGAAAGGAATCCCCTCCGCGAGGGAGGGG
>CACZQS010000143.1 GCA_902783325.1 uncultured Lachnospiraceae bacterium | reverse complement strand
TCTGCCGAGGCAGATGATTTAGTGAACTGCATATACAGCAACGGATGCCTGCCAATCGGCAGTGCATTCCGTTAGCGAGTATAACAATTCAACATATATAAAAAAAGGAGAGCCGGTTTATGTTTGGTTTTAATTATTATACACCTACAAAAGTCGTATTTGGTAAAAACACAGAGAGCAAAGTCGCCGAGCTGATCAGGGAATTCGGCGGAACAAAGGTCCTCATCCATTACGGCGGAGGAAGCGTGGTCCGCACAGGTCTCCTGAAAAAGGTGACGGATACACTCGATGCGGCCGGAATCAATTACATAACACTCGGCGGTGCTGTGCCGAATCCCCATCTTGGACTGGTATACGAAGGAATTGAACTCTGCAAAAAGGAAAACGTCGATTTCCTTCTTGCAGTAGGCGGAGGAAGCGCCATCGATTCAGCCAAAGCGATCGGCTACGGCGTCGCGAACGAAGGCGATGTGTGGGACTTCTACGATTACAAGCGCCAGGCACAAGGCTGCCTTCCCGTGGGGGTCATCCTGACGCTCTCGGCTACAGGAAGTGAGATGAGTGACTCTTCCGTCATCACGAAAGAGGATGGCCTTGTAAAGCGCGGGTACAGCAGCAATTACAGCCGTCCGAAGTTTGCAATTATGAATCCCGAGCTCACCATGACTCTTCCGGATTATCAGACAGCCTGCGGATGCACAGACATCATGATGCATACGATGGAAAGATATTTCACCAGCGGCGGAAACATGGAGCTCACGGACGAGCTGGCGGAAGGTCTTCTTCGCACAGTGAAGAAAAATGCCGTCATCCTCCGCGACGATCCCAAGAATTATGACGCTCGTGCCGAAGTGATGTGGGCAGGGAGCCTTGCTCACAACGGGCTCACCGGATGCGGCAATGACGGCGGTGACTGGATGACTCATAAGCTCGAGCATGAGCTCGGAGGTCTTTTCGATGTGGCTCACGGAGCAGGACTTGCGGCCGTCTGGGGCAGCTGGGCAAGATATGTCTATAAGAACTGCCTCCCCAGATTCAAGAAGTATGCACTGAACGTTATGGAAGTCGCAAATACCGGAACGGATGAAGAGATCGCCCTTAAGGGAATCGAAGCGACAGAAGATTTCTACAGAAGCATCAACATGCCGACCAATCTCCGCGAGCTGGGCATCAAGGCGACCGATGAGGATCTGAAGCTGATGGCGAAGAAGTGCGCTGTCGGCGTCGGCGGCAAAGGCGGCTCTGCCAGGGTTCTTGACGAAGAAGCGATGCTCGCCATTTACCGCGCAAGCGTATGATAATACAGCATCCATTAGTATAGTGTTTGTTTTTAAAAAGAAACGGTACGGAAAAACCCGCACCGTTCCTTTTTTGTAATAGCAGTCTATACGCCCTTCCTCAATAATTCTCAGCCCTGACTTCAAAGAAGGCCTGCGGATGCTTGCAGACCGGACAGAGCTCGGGAGCTTCCGGACCGACTGCGATATGACCGCAGTTGCGGCATTCCCAGATCGTCACGCCGCTCTTCCTGAATACCTCTGCGGCATCAATATTGGCAAGGAGTTTTCTGTAGCGCTCCTCGTGTTCCTTCTCGATTGCGGCCACGCCCCGGAACTGCTCTGCGAGATCGTGGAATCCCTCTTCGTCCGCTTCCTTCGCCATGCGCGCATACATGTCCGTCCATTCGGCATTTTCACCGGCCGCAGCCGAAAGAAGGTTTTCTTTCGTATCTCCGATTCCGCCCAGTGCCTTAAACCAGAGCTTTGCATGCTCCTTTTCATTCTCAGCTGTCTTCAGAAACAACGCCGCAATCTGTTCATATCCGGCCTTTTTGGCTGCGGAAGCAAAATAAGTGTATTTGTTTCGTGCCTCTGATTCTCCTGCAAATGCCTCCAGCAGATTCTTCTCTGTCTTGGTTCCCGCATACTTGCTGCTCATAATACGTTGTCCTCCTTTTTTCCGTTATGGCGCTGTGTCAGCTGCTATTGCAGCCAGCTGTATTGATTATACTATAGTCTGCAGGATGATGTCGATAGAACGTGGAGAGTCCGTGAACGGCAACGCATAAACGGCCAATTGTGACCTGGAAAGAGCTGTGGTAATATTTAAATAAGCACCTGCGAAGTCAAAGAAGAAGTTCAAATGGGAACAATGTTTACACTGCATTTCACTAAAAGGAGGAGTTGCACCATGAGAAAACGAGTTGCTTTATTGACTGCTGTTTTTTTGCTGATGGCAGGACCGGTCTCTGTCTGGTCCGCGGATACTGCGGAAGACGTTCAGACAGAAGAAGCCGCATCGGCAAATGACGCTTCCGGGGTGGAGGAGTCTGAGACGGAGGAAACTACTGAAAACGATCTCTCTTCACAGGACAATATTGTTACGACGAAGCATACCGCTGTCATCCAGGGAAAGGAGCTTCCCTATACCGCCCAGGCCGGAACAATGGTCCTCAATACAGGCGGGAGCAACTGCGAAATCTTCTACACGGCCTACACTCTGGATGGGGCTGAGGATCCCTCTGAACGGCCAATCACATTTGCCTTTAACGGAGGGCCGGGATCCAGCAGCATGACTATTCATTCGGCATGTCTGGGTCCGCGCCGGGTCGATGTTGATGAGAACGGTTATTCGAAAAGCATGCCGGCAAAGATGGTCGACAACGAGAACTCGCTCCTTGACCTCACGGATCTTGTCATCATCGATGCCGTCGGGACCGGCTATTCCCGCTCCCTGGAGGACTCGAACGATCCGTTCATCGGATATGACAATGATGTCCGCACGTTTGGTGACTTCATTCGTCAGTATATTAACCGGAACGGCCGTTGGGGCAGCAAAAAATATGTTGCCGGAGAATCCTATGGAACTACACGTGCTGTAGGAATCTGCAAGTATCTTGCCGACACATATTCCCTGAACCTGAACGGACTGATTCTGATCTCTTCGATTAACGATTGCAGCAGTGTTATCCCGGAAAACGGAAATGAGCTCCCATACGCCACATGTGTTCCCACCTTTGCGGCTGATGCCTGGTACCAGGGCGTCCTTGCCCCGGAATATCAGGAGATGGAGCTCGAATTCTATCTGGAGGAAGTGCGCCAGTTTGTAGAAGACGAATATGTTCCCGCACTTTTTCAGGGGACCCGTTATACCCAGGATGAGCTTGACGCCCTGGCAGAGAAATACGCCGGATACACGGGACTCAAAAAGGATTTCGTCCTGAGCTGCAACTTGCGGGTCGGATTGGATGACTTTTTGACTGAACTTCTGAAGGATAAAAAACTGGTAGTCGGCAGATATGACGGCCGGATTACAGGCCCGGCCACCGAAGGTTCCATTGATAATGGAGACGCCGATCCGTCCGACTCTGTATTTTCACTGGCTTTGGGGAATGCTTTTAACAACTACGTTGTAAGCGAACTGGAATTCCAGACAGACAGACCGTATATTCCCATGAGCACGGATATTAACGACTCATGGACATTCCCTCTGGACAGCTGGGGCGGTTACCTGAGCCAGGAGAATATTGTCAGCGACTGTATCTCAGAGAATCCTTTCCTGAAGGTCTGGGTGCTTTGCGGATACTATGACGGCGCAACCCCGTTTTACTCTGCCGAGTATACCTTCAGCCATGTGTTCCTGAATGATGATCTGAAAGATAACCTGTCCTTCACCTATTATCCTTGCGGTCATATGATTTACATGGAAAAAGACGCATTTGATAAGTTCCGGAAGGATGCGGAGGCATGGTTCGAGTAAAACATGAGCCGCACGCCGGGCACCCTTCCTTTGCTGATGAATGGAGCTTTATGAGCCTTGTCATTTCCTAAGCAGCCTGCTCAGTAAACTCCATAAAAGGTTCTCCCCTTTATTGCCCTCCTCAGGAGTAAGAGTTTTCTCTTTTCTGACCGGCTCACTCCTTTTTTCTTCAGAGGGGGGCAAAGGGGGCTCCGGTGAGGTCTCCGGTTCACAGGGGATCTCCTCTTTTTTACAAGGGGCTGAGCCTTTTTCAGAAGGCTGTGATGCCGCCGGTCTGGGATGAATCTCTCCCTTCTCACTCTTAATCAGGACGATTCCTTCAGGATCCACGGCATCAACCTCACCATGGATCTTCTCAATCACGCTCTCTCCCATGGACGTCAGCATCTCCTGATCTTTTTCCTGGAACAGAGTCTCACCGGTCCTGGCCGCTACGTCACCAAGCGCATCCGAGAGCATCCTGATCTGGTTCAGATAGTAGTTGAAGCTGT
>CACZQS010000142.1 GCA_902783325.1 uncultured Lachnospiraceae bacterium | reverse complement strand
GCAGGAAGCTGCGGAGATGATGGTGTCATCCTTTGTCAGGCTTTCATGGTTGACGTTGTAAACGATTGTAGGCAGATCGTTGCCGGCGGGTGCGGAGATGATGACATGCTTTGCGCCTGCATCGATATGTGCCTGAGACTTCGCCTTGGAGGTGTAGAAGCCCGTGCACTCAAGAACGACATCAACACCAAGCTTCGCCCAGGGAAGATTCTTGGCATCAGACTCTTTGTAGATCTCGATCTCTGTGCCGTCGACGATGATGGAATGGTCCGTGAAGGAGACCTTGTCAGCCTTCTCATAACGGCCCTGTGTGGAGTCATACTTCAGAAGATACGCAAGCATCTCGGGAGATGTGAGGTCGTTGATCGCTACGATCTCAAACCCGTCTGCCTGGAACATCTGACGGAAAGCCAGACGGCCGATGCGGCCAAAACCATTAATTGCAACTTTTACTGCCATAATCGTGTTTCCTCCTGTTTATTCTGGAAGTTGGTGATACTTCTTAAACCCACAGACCATTGTACCTAATCGGTCCGCAAATTACAAGCATTTTTAAGGGTTTAAACCCCTACAGTTTTACGAAAACCGGCTTCCTCCTTTCGTAGTAAACCGTGTGCGTAAATCCGCAGTTTCTTAAGATCTCCCTGGCGGTGTCAAGAGCGAATCCCAGCGCGTGCACCTTGTGGGCGTCGGAGCCTATCGTGACAAGCGTGCCGCCGAGTTCGCGGTACCTCTTCAGGACATCCGGATGCGGATTGGCGAAGCCGAGCTGTTTCCTTAAGCCCGCAGTATTGATCTCAATCGCCAGGTTGCTTCTAACGGCAAACTTCAGGATCTCATCGATCACGTCCGCATACTGCCTGTAGCTGTAGGCCCGCGCCTTATGCCTCCCGTAGCGGACGATATAATCCAGGTGACCGAGAGTGTCAAACTCATGGAACAGCTTGATGTTTGCCAGCAATTCCTCAAAATACGCCCGGTAGACTTCCGAGTCGCTCTTTCCTTCAAATGTCTCCGGATAGAACGGGTCCTGATTCCCGACGAGGTGCTGGGATCCGA
The DNA here is from genome assembly GCA_902783325.1 of uncultured Lachnospiraceae bacterium. Lineage (GTDB taxonomy): Bacteria > Bacillota > Clostridia > Lachnospirales > Lachnospiraceae > Chordicoccus. The sequence continues at coordinate 4,982 of CACZQS010000142.1, read as the reverse complement.
TGGCAAAGTCAAACGGATAGTCTTTCAGGAGCTGCCGGTACCTGGGTCCGAGATGCGGCTGCATCCCGAGCTCCACCCCGGCGAGAATCCGGATCCTTCCGCCGTACTTCTCCTGAAGGCCGTGAATGCTTCGGAGGTACTCTTCCACATCAAATTCAAATGAGACATTCTCGTACGGGAAGTCATAATCAATATGATCCGTGAAACACAGGTAGGAAAGCCCGAGCCCGACTGCCTGGATGACGGAATCCTCCATCTCGGCATCCGAGTCCGTGGAATACTTGCTGTGAACATGAACATCACCAATCAACTGATCATACCTCCGACTAAGGAGCCGCACCTTAAGGCACAGCTCCCAAGTATACTCGTTTGTTGTAGAACCGCCGGATGCGGGTTATCTTCTCGGATGCGCTTTCTCGTACACATTCCTCATGCGGCTGAGATTCATATTGAGATACATCTGTGTCGTGGAGATATCCGAGTGGCCCATCATCTCCTGTACGGAACGGAGATCGGCGCCATTATCGATCATATGCACGGCAAAGCTGTGTCTCAGCGTGTGGGGCGTGATGTCCCCTTCGATCCCGGCATCGCGGGCGTAGCCCTTCAGGATCTTCCAGAATCCCTGCCTGCTCATCGGCTTGCCCTGGCAGTTCGTAAACAGCCAGCCCTTATCCTCGCCGACGATAAAGGACATCCTGGAATGATTCATGTAGTCGCTTAAGGATTTCTTCGCGGCGCTTCCGAAGGGTATAATGCGCTCCTTCGTGCGGTCGCTGCAGTTGATGTAATCCAGCCGCAGATTGACATCCCCGACCGTGAGGCCGATCAGCTCGGACACACGGATACCCGTGGCATAGAGAAGCTCCAGCATCGCACTGTCCCGGATTCCCTTGTTCGTGTTCCGGTCAGGCTGCATAAGGAGAGCCGAAACCTGCTCGATCGTGAGGATCTCGGGCATCTTCTTCTCTGCCTTCGGAGGCTTCAGTTCGTCTGCGGGATTACTGTCCGTAACCCCTGTTTTCTGAAGAAAATGAAAAAAGGTCCGGACGGAAGCGACATTTCTTGAAACGGATGAAGCCGCATAGTTCTTCTTTTCCATGTACAGCATATAAGCGTTGAGATGAGTCTCGGTAACGTCCTCCCAACGCGTAATGCCCTGTGTTTCCTGTAAATAGCGGCAAAGTTTCTTCAGATCTCTCTCATAGGATACCGTCGTGTTCTCCGATGAGTGTTTTGCAGTATTCAGATATTCGATAAAATCGAGAATTGCATTCTCCATGAATCAATGTTCCCCTACATCTCATGTATTGGTAGAAAGCAATTCACCCTTCGTTAACCCTTAATCCCCCGTCTTAAGACACCCCTGTCTCAAGCCACTTATATCAGTTCTCATATTATAACCCCTGCTTAACATAAAATCAAATGCAAAATTATTCTGTCAACCTCAAAAGTTCTCTGTTTTTATGCATTTTTCCGTCTTGACACCAGTCATTGGGTTAACATAAATTTTCTTATACAAGATATGGGAAAATGGCTTTATCTGCAATCAGAACGTGTCTCTTTCGTGCCCTAAAGGACTAGCTTCGCGTCGCCAGCACGAAGAGCCAGAACCTGATTACAGATATGCCGTGAATAGTAACGAATAGTTACAAAAAAAGAAGAGCCATAAAGACTCTTCTTAACTGGATCTGCTTGATATTACTTTGCGTAATCAACCACGCGGCTCTCCCGGATGACATTGACTTTGATCTGGCCCGGATATTCCAGTTCGGACTCGATCTGCTTGGAAATGTCTCTGGCAAGCAGTACCATATTGGCATCGCTCACCTGCTCCGGTATGACCATGACACGCACTTCACGTCCTGCCTGGATTGCGAAGGACTTGTCAACTCCCTTGAAGTTGTTGGCGATATCCTCAAGCTGCTTCAGGCGGTTCGTGTAATTATCCAGAGTTTCCCGGCGTGCGCCCGGACGGGCTGCGGAAATCGCATCCGCCGCCTGAACGAGACAGGCGATCAGGCTAGTCGGCTCCGTGTCACCGTGGTGACTCTCAACAGAATTAATAACGACAGCGTTCTCCTTGTACTTGCGGCAGAGATCTGCACCGATCTGGATATGGGATCCTTCGACCTCGTGGTCAATCGACTTTCCGATGTCATGCAGAAGACCGGCACGCTTTGCCAGACGCACGTCGCATCCGCACTCGGAAGCCATAAGCCCCGAAAGGAGCGCCACTTCGATCGAATGCTTCAGGGCGTTCTGTCCGTACGAAGTGCGGAACCGCATCCTGCCCAGGAGCTTGATCAGCTCTGGGTGCAGGTTGTGCACGCCGACCTCGAAAGCAGCCTGTTCGCCGTCCTCGCGGATCTGCGTCTCGACTTCTTTTCTGGCCTTCTCCACCATCTCCTCGATGCGGGCCGGATGAATGCGTCCGTCGACGATAAGCTTCTCGAGAGCAATGCGGGCGATCTCGCGTCTCACCGGATCGAAACCGGACAGGACGACCGCCTCCGGAGTGTCGTCAATGATGAGATCCACTCCTGTCATCGTCTCGATGGTCCGAATGTTGCGTCCTTCTCTTCCGATGATCCGGCCTTTCATCTCATCGCTGGGAAGCTGTACGACGGAAATGGTAGATTCCGCGACGTGATCGACAGCACAGCGCTGGATCGACCCAACAACGATCTCCTTTGCCTTCTTGTCCGCATCATTCTTAGCCTGCTCGACCAGTTCGCGGTACATCTTCGCGACGTCGATCTTGACATCATCCTGCACGGTCTTCAGAAGGAATTCTTTCGCCTCCTCGGAAGTCATACCGGAGATCCTCTCAAGCTCCTTGACCTCCTGGTCATAAAGCTCATCGATCTTCTTCTGCTTCTTCTTCAACTCCGCTTCTTTTGCTGCGTACTCCGCCTCGCGCTTTTCCATCGCATCCATCTTTCTGTCCAGAGTATCTTCTTTCGACTGGATGCGTCTCTCCTGTTTGGAGATTTCCGCTCTTCTGTCTTTGATCTCGCGGTCAACCTCGTTCTTTGCGGCGAGGGACTGCTCTTTCACTTCGAGAAGAGATTCACGTTTTTTGGCTTCAGCCGTCTTGATCGCATCGTCTATGATGCTGCGCGCTTTTTCCTCGGCCGACCCGATCTTCTCAGCATCCTGCTTCGACTTCGAGTTGATGGCCGCTTTCCACGTGATCGGAAGTGCAATAACGAGAAGGACTACGAGCACCATCAGTACAATAGCTGTTGGCGTCATAGGAGCACCTCCTTATTTAGTTTTCATTGTACATATGACGAGTATACAACTTCTTAACTATATCGGTTTTCCCCGAGAGTGTCAAGAAAAAAACTCCTCCAGAACACTGAGAACGTCCTCTGTGCGAAAGCCCTTGCGCGCGAGAAATGCCGCCAGCTTCCCTCTCGTCTTCGGATCCTCCTCATCCATGGTTTTCAGCTTCTTTTCGGCCAGCTCGCGGATCAGCGGCCGCTCGTCGGAGGGACCGGCGCTCTCCATGGCATCTTCGATCTGCTGCCGGGTAAGACCTTTTCTTATGAGGTCATATTCCATGCGCCTCCTGCTCTTTTTCCCTTTGGAAACATCGACAAAATGCCTCGCATATCTCTCGTCGTCAAGATAGCCGAGGTTCTTCACGTATGTCAGGGCGTCCAAAGCCGCCTCTTCCGAGAAGCCCGCCCGGAACAGCTTCTCCTTGAGGACACTCTCCGTCCTGTCCATATCCGCAAGAAGAGCGAGAGCCTTCCCTCTCGCTCCCGCTCGCTCTTCTTCAAAATTCTTCCATTCACGCATGTGCTGTTCTCACTGCCTTATTCTTTTGGCTCTTCGCTCTTTTCGCCCTGTCCGGCGGGAGATGCCGGATCAGCTGCGGCGGCCTCTTCCTCGTCCGTGGGAAGCCCGTAAGCGCCGCGGACCTTCTGCTCGATCTCCTGCATGATATCCGGATTGTTCTCGAGATAGACCTTGGCGTTCTCGCGGCCCTGTCCGATCTTCTCGCCGTTATAGGCAAACCACGCGCCGCTCTTCTCGATGATCTCGTTCTCCACTGCCAGGTCAAGAATGTCACCCGAGCGGGAGATGCCGCGCCCGAACATGATGTCAAACTGGGCCTCCTTAAACGGCGGAGCCACCTTGTTCTTCACGACCTTGATCCTCGTGCGGTTGCCGATCATCTCCCCGCCGGCCTTGAGCGTCTCGATCCTGCGCACATCCATGCGGACCGAAGCATAGAACTTGAGCGCCCGTCCGCCTGTCGTCGTCTCGGGATTGCCGAACATCACGCCGATCTTCTCGCGCAGCTGGTTGATGAAAATGACAATGCACTTCGTCTTGTTCACGGTGGCCGTCAGCTTCCTGAGCGCCTGGCTCATGAGCCTGGCCTGAAGGCCTACGTGGGAGTCTCCCATCTCTCCGTCGATCTCCGCCTGCGGCGTGAGGGCCGCCACGGAGTCCACGACGATGATGTCAACAGCTCCGGAGCGGACCATGGTCTCCGCAATCTCCAGGGCCTGCTCGCCGGAATCCGGCTGGGATATATACAGATTGTCGATGTCGACGCCGATATTGCGCGCGTAGACGGGATCGAGAGCATGCTCGGCATCCACGAAGCCGGCAATGCCTCCTCTCTTCTGCACTTCCGCGACCATATGCAGCGCCACGGTCGTCTTGCCGCTGGATTCCGGTCCGTAGATCTCGATAATCCTTCCCTTCGGGACTCCTCCGACGCCGAGAGCTATATCAAGAGACAGGGACCCCGTGGGAACCGCCTCCACGTACATCGCTTCGGTGGCCTCCCCGAGTTTCATGACAGCGCCCTTGCCGAACTCCTTCTCAAGCTGGCTGATCGCCGCGTCCAGTGCCTTCTCCTTCTCATTCCGCAGATCCGCCGCGGGATTCTGATTACTGTTTTTTTTCACAATCACTCACCTCATTGAATAAATACTCCGGGTGCGAACGTCTGTTCG
>CACZQS010000141.1 GCA_902783325.1 uncultured Lachnospiraceae bacterium | reverse complement strand
ACATCAACAAGAACCTACAACTGGATCGGGCTTAAGAACTATGCCGACCTGCTGAAGGATCCGGTCATGGCCACGGCCCTGAAGAATTCCATATTCTTCCTAATCTTTTCCTGCGTGTCGCAGCTCATCGTCGGCCTTCTTCTGGCAGGGCTCCTCACGAATATCAAAGCAGGACGAAACTTCTTTAAAAATGTCATCTATCTTCCGTGCGTGCTTTCATCCGCAGCCCTCGGTCTTCTGTGGATGTTCATGTTCTCCGATAAGCTCGGCATCAACAACCTGCTGGCCATGATCGGGATCAAGGGACCACACTGGATGTCCGATATAAACGGCTTCATCATTCTTCCGATGTGGGTCATCGCATTTGTCGCGCTGTGGCAGTACGCCGGCCAGTCGATGATGCTCTATATGGCTCAGATCTCCGGTATCGACAAATCCCTGTATGAAGCATCCTATATCGACGGATGCTCGAAACTGCAGTCATTCCGCTACATCACACTGCCGCTGATCAAGCCGATGGTAGGAACCGCGATGAGCTTAAATGCGATCGGCTCGCTGAAGTTCTTCGATCTGATCTTCAACATGACCGATGAAAATGCCCTGAACCATGAGCTTGACGTCCTTGCGACCCACCTCTACAGACAGGCCTTCAAATTCACAAAATACGGCTACGCCAGTGCGATCGGTGTCATCCTGATCATCCTGTGCCTGATTGTGACGGCGATCATCAACCGCCTGTTCAAGGTAGACGAGTACGAGAGGTAAAGGAGAGAAGACAATGGAAGGAAATGCTGTAGTTAAAAAAAATAAAAAGAAGGTCAGCGGATGGGTTGTTGCCATTTATATCTTCTTCTGCTTTATGTGCGTTGTCTATATCGCTCCGATCGCGTGGGTTGTCCTCTCCTCTCTGAAGACAAGGAAAGAGCTGATCAAGGCGCCGTTTGCATTCCCGACCCACTTTGAGTGGGACAACTACGTATTCGCCTGGACGGCGGGCAAGCTCGGAATCGCGATGCGCAACTCCGTTATCGTCTGCGTGGCGGCCCTGCTCCTGACGATGCTGATCGGATCGATGGCGGCATTTGCCATCGGCAAGATGCAGTGGAAGCTGGCCAATGCCTCGATGACCTACATTCTGATCGGCATGATGATCCCCATCCACTGCGTGATCATCCCTCTGTTCGTGCGTTTCGCAAGGATCGGCCTGTCCGATTCGCTGATCGGAGTCATCATCCCGTATGTGACATTTTCACTGCCGGTGACGATCTTTATCATGACGGGATTCTTCCGAAGTATCCCGAACGAGCTGTTCGAGTCGGCCTGTATCGACGGCTGCACGATCTACAAGATGTTCTTCTCGATCGCGCTTCCGCTCTCGAGAACCGGCCTGTTCGTCACCGGACTTATGACCTTTGTCGCGAACTGGAACGAACTGCTTATGGCGATGGTCTTCATCTCCGACGACATGAAGAAGACCCTGCCGGTTTCACTGTCAAAATTCGTCGGTCCGTACCAGACCAACTACGCGCAGATGTTCGCGGCGATTGTGATCGCGATCATCCCGACGATCATCGTGTACTGCATATTCAGCAACCAGATCGTCGACGGCCTGACCCAGGGCGCGGTGAAAGGCTGAGGACAATTAAGTTATGTCAACTTTTATGACAACGGGGACTGTCCCCACTGTCATATTAGTTAACATAATTCAATCTTTGACACAGGATTCTCGTGACTTTAGTCATGAGAGGAATGGGCAGGGGAGACTTCTCTTTGACATTAGTAAAAGCACGTGTCAAAGATTGAAGCCTCCGGCGGATCGCAGAATTGCACATAGGAAAGCAGCTTCGCTGCTGTGCAATTCGCGCACGATTCCTCTTCGAGAATCGTGATTTACAGGAGACGCATATGAACAGAGAAGAGGCAAGACAAAGGGCTGCTGAGCTGGTCGGAAAGATGAGCCTTGCGGAGAAGATCTCCCAGCTTAAGTACAATGCGCCGGCGATCGAGCGGCTCGGGATTCCCGCCTACAACTGGTGGGGCGAGGCCCTGCACGGCGTAGCGAGAGCGGGGCAGGCGACCAGCTTTCCGCAGGCAGTGGGGATGGCGGCGGCATTTGACAAGGAGCTCATCGGTGAGATCGCTTCCGTGATCGCGACGGAGGGAAGGGCGAAGTACAACGCCTACTCTGAGCACGGCGACAGAGACATCTACAAGGGCCTCACGTTCTGGTCCCCGAATATCAATATATTCCGCGATCCCCGCTGGGGGAGAGGCCAGGAGACCTACGGCGAGGATCCGTACTTAAGCGGCACGCTGGGGACGGCTTTTGTCAAAGGGCTTCAGGGCGACGGCGAGTATATGAAGGCGGCGGGATGCGCGAAGCATTTCGCGGTGCACTCGGGCCCGGAGGCGGTCCGGCACAGCTTCGACGCGAAGGCATCCAAAAAGGATATGGCGGAGACCTATCTGCCGGCATTTGAGATGCTCGTGAAGGATGCGGGCGTTGAGGCGGTCATGGGTGCTTACAACCGGGTAAATGGCGAGGCGGCGTGCGCTTCCCACACCCTGATTTCAGAAACTCTCCGCGGAAAATGGAGCTTTCAGGGCCACTTCGTCTCGGACTGCTGGGCAATCCGCGATTTCCACGAGAATCATCACGTCACGAAGACGGTGGAGGAGTCGGCCGCGCTGGCCTTAAATGAAGGCTGTGACCTCAACTGCGGAGACACGTTCCCCCATCTCATGGATGCCTATGAGGCCGGGATGGTGAGCGAGGAGCGCATCACCGAGGCGTGCACGCGGCTTTTCACGACGCGCTTCCTGCTCGGTCTCTTTGACGAGACGGAGTTCGACGACATCCCGTACAGCGTGGTCGAGTGCCCGGAGCACCTGGCGCTGTCCGAGCGCGCGGCGCGGGAGAGTATGGTACTGCTTAAGAACAACGGCATTTTGCCGCTGAATAAAAAAGAGATCCGCACGATCGGCGTGATCGGGCCGAATGCCAACAGCCGCGAATGTCTGGTCGGCAATTACCACGGCACCGCGGCCGAGTACATCACGCCGCTTGACGGAATCCTGCACTATGCGGGCGGGGATATCCGGGTGCTCTATTCGGTCGGCTCCGATCTCAGGAACGACAAGGTGGAGAATCTCGCATTTGAAAATGACCGCCTCTCGGAGGCCGAAATCGTGGCGGAAGAGAGCGATGTGGTCGTGCTCGTCGTCGGGCTCAACGAGACGCTCGAGGGCGAGGAAGGCGACACGGGCAACAGCTACGCGTCCGGCGACAAGCTGGATCTGTACCTGCCGAAACCGCAGCGCGAGCTCGTGCGGACGGTTGCGGGGTGCGGCAAGCCCGTAATTCTGTGCCTGATCGCGGGAAGCGCCATCGACCTCAGCTTTGAGGACGAGCATTTTGACGCGGTGCTGCAGCTGTGGTACCCGGGCGCGCGCGGCGGGAAAGCCCTCGCGGAGATTCTCTTCGGGGACGTGTCTCCGTCCGGGAAGCTCTGTGTGACCTTCCACCGCAGCGGGGATCCGCTTCCGGAGTTCACGGATTACTCCATGAAGGGACGGACCTACCGCTATATTGATTACGAACCGCTGTATCCATTTGGTTACGGGCTCACCTACGGCGATGTGCATGTGACAGAAGCGAAGAGGGAAGACCCCTTTACCGTGGCGGCCGTCTGCACGAACGAGGGTGCAAGAGAGACAGAAGACGTCGTCCAGGTCTACGTGGAGTGCGCGGAATCCTCCTGCGCGCCGCTCCATCCGCGTCTTGCCGGTTTTGCGCGCGTACACCTCGCCGCCGGAGAGACCGCTGCGGTTTCCATTCCGCTCGACCCGCACACCTACGAAGTCATCAATGACGAGGGCGAGCGCATCAGCGGCGGAACACACTTCCGCCTCCACGTCGGCACCAGCCAGCCCGACCCGCGCAGCATCGCGCTGACCGGGAAGAAGTGCGTGACAGTGGAAGTTTGACATGTAACTACTCAGCACCCCTGAAATCAGAGCAAAAATCAGGCAGAAAACTTGTTCTCTGGATGGTTTTTGCTCTGGTTTCGGGGCGGACAAGACGCGAAGCGTCTCTGGCCGACTGCAATGAGGGACGCAAAGCGTCCCGAATGCCAGGGGTGCTGAGCAGTTACGTTAACAAAGGAAAATGACTCATGCGAAGCGAAGTAAAGCAAAGAATCGGTGAAATCATTGAAGAAGCCATCCGCGCCGGGGACACCGCCGGAGCGCTGGTTCTTTTCCGCGAAGGCGGGGAGGAGACGTTCTTCGACGCGCACGGATACGCCAATGTCGAGCGGGGGGAGAAGCTGCGCCGCGACCATATCTTCCGCCTCTTCTCCATGACCAAACCCGTCACGGCGGTGGCGGTGATGACGCTGCTTGAGAAGGGCGAACTGGACATAGGCCAGCCGGTCTGTGAGCTGATCCCCGGCTTTGCCGGCGACCGCCTCATTGAAAATGGCGTCGAGAGAAAGTCCCCCACGGTCATGACGGTCAACCACCTTCTCAACATGACCTCCGGGCTCACCTACGGCGGGCTTGGCAGCCAGAGTGAAAAAAAATCACCCGCTTTCTGCTGGAATGTGACAGGAAGCTGCACACGGACGAAGCCGTCACCACGGTGGAATTTGCCAGAAGGCTTTCGGAGCTGCCCCTCTCCTTCGAGCCGGGCACTTCCTGGCAGTACGGTCTCTCCGCGGATGTCCTCGGCGCGGTGGTCGAATGCGTGACCGGCATGCGCTACGGCGATTACCTCGAAGAGGCAGTTTTTAAGCCGCTCGGTATGTGCGACACCGGCTTCTTCGTCCCGGAAGAGAAGCAGCACCGCCTTGCGGACTGCTACCGCTCCACGGGGCAGGGGGACATGAAACCCTTTACCGGCGACACCCTGTTTGTCTCTTACAGGATGCAGGGCAGACCGGCCTTCGAGTCCGGCGGCGCAGGCCTCGTCTCCACCATCGACGATTACTCCCGTTTCGCCCAGATGCTGTTAAATGGCGGCGAGCTGGACGGCAGGCGCATCCTGAAAAAGCGGACTGTGGAATTCCTCACCTCAGGTGACCTGACGCCTCGCCAGAATCAGAAACTCTGGGACCTCTTCGGTTTGACCGGATTCACCTATTCCCACCTCATGAGACAGATGCGCGGGAACGGCTCCTACACCGGCCTTACCAGAGGCCGCGAATACGGATGGGACAGCTGGACCGGCTGCTATTTTACGAATATCCCGGAAGAAAACCGCTGCATGCTGCTCCTGGAGCAGAAAGCGGAGACCGGCACAACACCCATGATCCGCAAGATCCGGAATGTCTGGCTTGCAGACGAGTGACATTTGCCGAAAAAAAGACAAAACAAAAGAGCCAGAGGAACTGGGGGATCCTCTGGCTCTTCTTATGTAGTTCTT
>CACZQS010000140.1 GCA_902783325.1 uncultured Lachnospiraceae bacterium | reverse complement strand
TCGACACGACGCGCCGCCATTACGCGGCCATGGATGATGACCGCAGGCGAAGCGCCGCGTCGGCAGTCCATCTGAGAAAAGACTGATCAACCGAGACTGACCTTCAGCACGAGATGATTCATCTTCATGGTGTTGCTGTAGGATATGTCGTGGATGCAGCCGAACACGATTCTGAGACCGATGTTGTCCGGCTCCTCCTCCGGGCTGAAGATCTGCAGCTGCTCCGTGGGATTCATGGGACTGCAGTCATCCCACATAAGGACAGACCACATATCCTTTTTGACGGTAACTCTGGCATCAATCGAATGCTTTTTCCCGTCTGAAAAACCCTTTTCAATCGTATAGCATGCCAGTTCCTCTACGCACAGAGCCATCAGCATGGTATCTCTCTTTGTAAGACCCTTTTCCTGACCGAGCGCATAGACTTTCTCTGAAAAGGCCACCGCATCCTGCGGGCTCGTGATGGTCTGGCCGAGATGTTCCTCTTTCTCCGCCTCATCCTCTTTCGGAAGCATAATCAGATCGGCTGTCTTGAACGTGATCTTTCGTGCCCTGATAAAGCTTATGACAAACAGAGTGATCGTCATCATCACCTCGCAGGCGAGGAACGAGATCCAGACCCCGTCAACGCCAAACGGTTTGCACAAAATGAGTGCGGCTATGATGACATAGACGAAATTATCACATACGTTCAGAATTGTCGACAGCACGATCTTTCCGGAGGACTGCAGGAAGCGGATCCAGACGATGTTAACTCCGAATAGAGGCATGCTTGTCACAAACCATCTTAAGGACGTGACAGTGATCGGGATCTGATCTGCTTCCGTGCCGTAGAGTGCCGTGATGGGCTGCGCCAGTACGAACACTCCAATCGCGACGATTCCGTTGATGAGCAGCATATCCTTGACTGCTACTTTGAAAGTGCTCTTCAGGGAAATTTCATCCTCGTCCGCGAGATAGATACTGGCCAGCATCAAAACGGTGGAACCGCCGGCGACCACAACATTTCCGATGACGTTGGAGACATTTAAAGTCAGTGACAGTGCAGAGACTGCGGCTTTCGTGCTCACGGAAAGAAGAAGGATATTGAGCACGACTGACCTCAGGCAGTTCGCGATCTTCTGGACGCCGTTCGGCAGTCCGAACAGGAGCAGATCCTTGACTTTCCCTTTCAGATTTCGGAAACTGAACCGGAACAGCGGCCCCGCTTTCAGCAGGCAGATCAGCATGATCAGGAAACCTGCCAGATAGCTGATGGTAGTGGCCAAACCTATGCCGAGCATCCCGAAATCGAGGAACACGCTTGCCAGATCTCCCGCAATATTCACGGCGAGCATGACAATGACGGCGATATACACGACAAGCCGCTTCCCGAGCAGCATAAGTACAGGCTGAATGGCAGAGATCAGGATGATAAAGAAAAATGCGACGGCGCATCCCAGCATATAATCCCTGGCATCTGTATAGAGGACGCTGTCCTTTGCAACTCCTAAAATTCTGAGAACCGGTGCCGGGAACAGCATCACGATCGCGATCATGGCCGCTGCGATAATTGTACCGATCAGAACGGCCATTGAGAAATAGCCGTTCGTCGCCTCGGAGTCTCCCCGGATCATGCTCTTTCCGGTCGTGGACTGGATTCCGGAGGTCAGCACGCTGCCGACCGCTGCAGCTGCAATCGTGAGCGGCATCACGATCCCGTACGATCCCATCGCGTTCGCGCCGAAGTAGCGGCTTATGATAATGCCGTCAGCCAGCATGCCGAGTGAGGCTACCAAAAGCCCCAGAAAGGTCACGAAGAAATTCGACCTGAACAGTGATTTGGATAATCTGTTATTCATGATTTAACCAGCTCCACATCTTCTTTTTGTCATTTTCGTCAAGCAGCTCCGCCGCTTCCTTAAAGTACTGCGACAGCTTTTCGACACTGCTGCTGCTCAGATTGCTCCTGGAATATCTCCGCCCGAACTTCAGCTTATCCTTGTCCGCGTCATCCCTGATCGAGATACTGAAAACGCCGGCAGAGGTGCTGACCGAGGGCATCGGGATATTTGCCTCTATGAATCCGCCAAACTGCGCCGAGACATCCATGTTGTTCCGGTAATTGAGTCTTGCCATCTTCACGATGTCTTTTCCGCTGTGATCAAGCAGCCAGGAATCGTTGCTGTGCGCCATGGCCGCTTTGATCTGCTCTTCTGCCCTGCCAAACAGCGAATCCGCGTCGTCGTCCGGACCAAACTCCAGATAAACGGGCATGGGAGCCGCGAAGGCGCCGACCGTCCGCATGGAATAGCTGTCATTTCTTGTGTTGTACAGCCAGTAGATCATGGATCTCGTCTCACTGTTGAATCTGGCGACGGCCATCGCCATGGAAACAATAAAGAAGGTGTTGTTGTGTCTGGGCGATTTTGCCATCTCGTAAGGCATCAGCTCCACGGCCCCTTCTTTTTTGCCTGTAGGATCGTCCAGCTTCAGGGTCTCGGAAAGTGTATCCGCGCCGGAATAGACCTTCCGGAAATACTCCAGCGTCTCTTTCTCCTCCTGACCGCCCTTTGCATCGAGCCAGCGCTTTATGATGCCGTAGTAATAATCCTTGGGCGGGACATAATTCTCATCCTGATAGAAGGAAATGAAATCCTTCATTAGAAGGCCGTAGGAGCCCCCGTCAAAGATGATGTGTTCGGTATCCAGGAACAGGTAAGCGCTCTTTTCGGTGCGGTAGATCGCACATCTGTAAAGTACACTGTCAAGCAGCACGAACGGCTTCACCAGTTCTTCCTTCTGAAGCTTTTCAAATTCCTCTTCTGAAATGTCAATGATCGGAACCTCTGCAAACAGACTCTCGTCATAGCACTGATAATACTCTCCGTCTTTTTTCACAAGCCTTGTGCGAAGTGCGGGATGCGCCTTTATGCCGCTCTCCAGGGCTTTTTTGAGCCGGTTCAGGTCGATGCTGTTATTCAGCTTTAAGAGAACGGGCATGTTCATCATATCGGATTCCGGCATGGCAAGAAGGCATCTGAGCTGATATTCCTGTCCCGGCATCAGCGGACTTGGTTTGCCCAGCAGCGCTTCGTTCGCCGCGTCCATGTCATAGGCACTGCGGTTTTGGATGGCAAGACAAAGCTTCTCCGGAGTCCGGTACTGGTAGATATCATCGCTGGTGAATCCCAGGTCGCTGCAGGCCGTAACCAGCTCGATCGCGCTCATGGAATCGCCGCCGCACAGGAAGAAATCATCCTTCATCCCGATGCGGTCAGTCTTTAAGGCCTTTGCCATTTCCTCGCAGATTTTCTTCTGCAGGTCCGTTTCCGGCGCGACATAATCGGCCTTTTGGATATTCACGGCAGGGCTCTTCAGGTCCTTCCTGCTGATCTTGCCGGTCGGCAGCAGGGGGATCTCGTCAAGACCGACATAATACGTGGGAAGCATGTACTGCGGAAGCCGCTTTGACAGCTCCGCGGAGAGCTCCTCCGGAGTTTTTGACGCAAAGAATGCCTCTGATTCGGATTTCAGATAATACAGCACCACAAAAGCGCGGCCGTTCTCCTCGAAGCCCTTGGCGATGGCATTTTTAATTCCGAAGAGTTCCTCGGCAGCCACCTCGATCTCCCCGGGTTCAATGCGGTTTCCGTTAATCTTGATCATGTCGTCGATGCGTCCGGACAGGACCAGATTGCCGTTTTCGTCTTTATATCCCAGATCGTTGGTGTGGAAAATGCCGCCTCTTGTGGCCCTTTCGGTCATTTCCGGAAGATGGATGTATTCCCTGAAGTAATCATTCTGGAAGCAGATCTCACCGGTTTCACCGTCAGGAACGGGGTTCCCGTCCTCGTCCAGAAGATAAATCGGGAGCCCCATAAGGTTTTTCCCGACCGGGGCTTTGTCGTAGGCTTTATCCAGGACAAAGCAAGCGATAATGAATCCGGTCTCGCTCATGGCGTAGCTGTTGACGATGAGCGGGCCGCTTATGAACACGTTGTTGGCCGGCTCGCTGCCGATCATGATGAATCTTACATACTCCGACTCATTCCTGTACACGCGCAGCATGGAAGGTGACATATAAGCCACCGTGATCTTTTCATTCTTCAGAAGCTCGTTGTACTTTACGAGATTCCTGACCACCTGCAGGGAAACGATGTACAGTGACCCGCCGGCATCCAGAACCAGAACCGTCTCCATGATCGCGACAACGAAGGTCAGCGGCACGATCATGGTCGCGGAGAAGTTCTCCGGGGAAATCCCGGCTTTTGCGAGAAGAAGCATAACCTGGGTGCCGTCGATGCACTGCCGGATCTTTCCGTATTCCTGCAGGACTCCCTTGGGATTGCCGGTGGACCCGGACGTATAGATGGCATAGCAGGCATCGTGGGGATCCGCCGTCACGTATCCTTCTTTTGAAGAAACAGAATCCATGATCTCGCGGTACCTGTCGGAGTCGATTCTGAGCTTGCAGCCGCAGTCCTCATAGATATACTCAATCCTTTGTGCCGGATAGGACTCCTCAACTAATGTGAAAGCCGCACCGGCGCGCATGACTCCCAGCATGGCCGCGACCGTCAGGGGGCCTCTCGGAAGCATGATCTGGACAAAGTCTTCTTTCCCGATCCCGTGGTCCGAAAGGAACTGATAGATCCTGCCGGAGTCCTCCCAGAGACGGCCGTATGACATCACCTCTTCTTTTTGATCCAGCGCAGCGGCAAGCCTTTCGGGATGCTCCTTTGCCGTTCTTTCGACAGATTCAAGAAATTGCTTCATTATTTATCTTCTACTCCTTTCTGAAACAGATGCACGCGTTCAAATTCATTCTGATGATAATATGTATTATAGTTAAAGCTCATGACAAGGTCATATCCGTTGCAGTATCCGGAACATATAAACGCCTGACACTGTGACAGCATATAGAGTGCGTAAAAATAATTTACGATGTTCTCTTCCAGGTACTCATCATGATCCTCATCTCCCGGCTTATTCAGATCGGCAAGAAGCAGTTCTCCCTTGAGGTCACCCACTCTGTGGCGTTCCTGAGATACAGCCAGCAGCTTATCCTTATAGTAATTCCTCATCCATTCCAGGATATCTTCATCCTCTGTCGCCAGGAAGATTTTGTCATAGCCGTATTTTTTCATCCATTCGTCTATCATCGGCGCCATTTCCTGGGGAGAGCTCATCAACCTGGTCCCGGTTTTGAACATGTTGATATAATCGGTTCCCCGGATCAGCAGCCCCAGAGTTCTTTTCCCTCTCAGGACTGCCGACGCATATTCGTGCATTTCCATGAGAAAGTTTGGTTTCAGGACGCCCAAATCAATTTTAGGCTCAGCCAGATACATAAAGCCTATGGATTTAATTCCCGCAATCTCGGGGAAATGGATGGTATTGCTCTCATTGGCGTCCTCATGTCCCTTATCTAATACAAAGTATTTGTCAAGAAGCTCCGAATCGAACTGTCCCAATACATTTTCTGTATTGATTGTCTTCAGTCCGATCTCGCTGAAGGCTGAAGAGCATTTGGAGAGAGAGATCAGAACGCTTCCGATTCCGGCCTTTTTATCAAGAGTGATATCGGCATACTTATAGTTCCTGAAATCCTTAACCCCGTGGGCCTGCAGGAAGAATACCTGGTGGAATGCCCCGATGGGCCCGAATGTAAGAAAATGGCTGTCAAATATGAGGTCCTGCTCCAGTCCGTTTATGGTGAGAGTCCTGTCGTCTTTTTTGGGGAATCTTTTCACAACGTGCAGTCTTGGGCCCGGAGCATAGAACCAGCCGATCCTGTCATCCTTGATGTAAATCATGGCTTTGGTATGTCTGAGGATGAGCCCCGTAAGCACAACCGTATACTCATTCACTTCTGTTATGCAAACCTGGGAAAAGAATGTTAAAAATGGCAGAAACAGGCTGTAATAGGCATTTTCATCATAGGATTCATAGGAATCAAATACCTTCTGCCCCTTCCATCTCTTCAGAAAATAGGTCGGGGTATAATCATCGTTATCGACTTTTACAAGATCAAACGTAAAATCATTTCCTTCTACATGAACGCGATCTGTTTTCAGCGCATGCGCCTGGTGAAACACATCCATGGAAAAGATCAATGTAGAGCAGTACGCGTCGCTTCTTTCTTCTAATGCATACATCTGTCCTTGCCTCCTCTATAAAGCTCCCAAGTCTGTTCGAATTGTCATGAAGTCACAAACAGTTATAACATAGGAATGTCCCCGCATCAAGCAGGGGCTTTCCGTACTGAACCAGCCCGAAGGGCGTACTCGGGTCATCTTTTATACTTGTTTGCATTAAGGAATGTGGTATGATGATATTCAAACAGGCTCTTGCCGAGGAGGATAGTATGACCAGCAAACGGAAACTGACAGCGAAGCTGCTGACATTATTGATGGTTTTAGTGCTTGCCCTGCAGTGTGCAGCTCCGGCTGCTTTTGCGGAGGAAATCTCTAATCCTGAGGAAATCCGGACTGAAGTTCAGGAGGCAAGCACACCTCAGAACTCAGAAGTACCGGTAAATACAGAGGAAGCGGCCCCGGCGGAGGCAGCGCCCTCTCATGAGGGGACCGTACCTGCTGAGACAGCAGCACCTTCTCACGAGGAGGCAGCACCTGCGGAGGAAACAG
>CACZQS010000139.1 GCA_902783325.1 uncultured Lachnospiraceae bacterium | reverse complement strand
TTTGTCGTCAAGACTGTCGTCATTGAGCAGAATATCCAGCGTTCCCTTGATCCCGTTCAGTGGTGTCCTGATCTCGTGGGACATATTGGACAGGAACGTCGTCCTCGCGCGGTTCGCAATTTCAAGCTCCGAATTTTTCTCGGCCATCTGCCGGACCGCTTTCCTCTGAATATGCAGGAGGATGGACAGGAACGCGATCGTGATCACGAAGATCACGGCGGCAGACAAAAGGAGGTCCCTGTTTTCATAGACCCATTCTTTCAGCGTATACTGGTAGTTGGACGCGTAGGTGTGCACCGCGACAATATCGTCGATTTTGCCCTGGTCAATCGCCTGGATGCAGGAATCAAAGACATCGATCAGGGTGTGATTGTTCCGCAATGTGGAGAGCACGTATTCGTTGTCCACGGTATGGCCGAAGTCTTCTTCAAGACCGGTGAAGTACGGAGAGCGAAGCTCGTAGGACGCTTCATAGACGTCCGTGAAAGCCAGATCTGCGTCCCCGTTCCGGACAGCCATCAGGCATTCATCGTTTGAGGAGTAAAATGCGCTGGAATAGGAGGGAAGAAGCTTGCTCAGAAGATTGGAAGCGATGCTGTATCCCGTGATGAGCGCGGCCGTGTAATCCGATCTGTCCGTAGAGAAGACATTTCCTATTTTCAGCACCGGGATCATGGTATCGGTGAAGTAAGGCCTGGAATAGGTCTGGAGCGAGTTCGCCTGATAGCCGGTCTTTGTCCCGGGCAGGAAGACTTCGTAGTCGCCGTTCAGCAGCCCGGTTTCGGGATTGTCGGAAAGGGAGACCGGGATATAGGTGACCGTGATGCCGGCATTTTCCGCAAGCATGTTCATAATATCGACCAGAATGCCCTCGGCCTCGCCGGTCTTTTCATTGAAGCGGCTGATCGGATAGGAGTCCTCATAGCACCCGACCCGGATGTTTTTGTGCGTGCTGATGTAATCCTTCTGCTTCCGGGTGAACTGGGGCTGCGACATGACCACGGAGCTGCCGTAATACTTCTGCATGAGGCTGTAGGAGAAATACGGATTGTTGTTGGTGATCTGCTCCATGGCGTCGTTGAGGGCACCGAGCATCTCCTCGTTGTCTTTATAGGTCATCCAGTAAAATGGATCCGCGCCTTCCTTCCCGACGACCTTCAGGTCCGTATTCATCGCAAGGGATCCGCCGGCCATGAGATCGACGCGCCCTGCTTTCAGGGCTTCCTTTGCCTCGTCGTCGGAATCGAAGAAATAAGGGACGAAGCTGAAATTGTGCTTTTGGGCATAGTTTGTGAAGAAGGCGGTCTGGAAGCTGCCGCTTAAGAGCGCGACGCGCTTTCCGTCCATGGCCTCGAAGTCGTTGTAGCAGATCTCGTCGTTGTCCGCCCGGGTGTAGATGATCGTCTGCTCGAAGCCGCTGGATATATCGGCGAAATCGTAGATCTCTTCGCGCTCGGGAGTTTTCTGCGGAGTGCCGAGGAAATCGATCTCCTTATTCTTCACCCGCTCCAGCAGATTCGGCCAGGTGTCGTAGACGTATTCGTAGGTCCATCCCGTGTATCTTGAGATCTCTTCAAGGAATTCCACGCCGAAGCCGGAGAAGTTGCCGTCGTCCTCTTCCTCGATAAATGCGCCGTAATCCATGTACCCGATGCGGATCGGGCGCGTGGACGCAGCGTCATCCGCCTTCGCGGGGAGAGCGAAGAGTAAAGTCAGCAGCAGTAGCAGTATGATCAGAATGTTCGTACTTTTATTCATAAATCCATTCTATCGCAAAGCCGATAAAAATGCTACAATGGTTCGAAAACCAGACTGAAAGGTGAATCCATGTATCGTTTAACATCAAAGCTGATCATATACAGGAAAATTCCCCGCGACAGCATTCTGTTCAGGCTGTCGGACATCTGCCACCGGTTTTATGAAGGCGGGTACGAGAAGGAGGAGCTGGCGGGGGAGATCCTCGACGAGATCAATGCCCTTCTTGACATTTCGACCACTTACGGCTTCGACAGGAACCTCTGGCACAACTACCTCGCATTTCTTCTGGCGATGACGGAGACTCCGTTTACGCTGGTCTCCGAGAAGGTGGGCGCCAATGAGGGATCCGTCAACCGCTTCGCCAAGCATGACCTGGAGATCTTCAAGGCGCTGTTCGATTACGACTTCTCTGAAATTGAGGAGACACTCGGACTTGACTGTTTTACCGTAATCAGCCATTATAAAGCAGTCGGCAAGGCGGAGAGGATCTTTAACCGCAGTGTCTCGGAGAAGGTCCAGGAGCTGAGCCTTAAGATTGAGAAGGCACAGGATGCGGAGGAACTCTACCGGATTGTGACGGAGTTCTACCGCGCCTACGGTGTCGGGAAATTCGGTCTCAATAAGGCCTTCCGCATTAATGAAAATGGTGATGAGCTTCTTCTCCCGATCACGGCCACCAGCGATGTCGTTCTTGACGACCTGATCGGCTATGAGAGGCAAAAGGAAAAGCTCATCCGGAACACGGAGGCCTTCGTGTCCGGAAAGGCCGCGAACAATGTGCTGCTCTTCGGGGATGCCGGCACCGGGAAGTCCACGAGCGTGAAGGCGATCCTGAATGAGTACTACGACAGGGGTCTTCGGATGATCGAGATCTACAAGCACGAGTTCCGCTGTCTGTCCCGGGTCATTTCCGAGATCAAAAACAGGAACTACCGCTTTATTCTTTTTATGGATGACCTGTCATTTGAGGAATTTGAGACGGAATACAAGTACCTGAAGGCTGTCATTGAGGGCGGAATCGAGACGAAGCCGGAAAATGTCCTGATTTACGCGACGTCCAACCGGCGCCATCTGATCAGGGAGAGCTGGAAGGACAAAGTCGAAGGGGACGATGAACTCCACAGGACGGATACCATGTCGGAGAAGCTGTCGCTGGCCGCGAGATTCGGTGTCACGATCGGGTTTTACAGGCCGTCTCCGAAGGAATTCAAGGAGATTGTAGTCGGAATTGCCTCCCGCCATCCGGAGATCACGCTTTCGGAAGAGGAGCTGCTTGCGGAGGCGAACAAGTGGGAGATCTCTCACGGAGGAATTTCCGGCAGATGTGCCCAGCAGTTCATCAATTATCTGCTGGGATGAGGAAAGGAATGGACAAGCATGCTGCCCCATGAGAAGGAACACGAGAAGGAAGCCTTTAAAAAGCTGCCGCTCGGCAAAAAGATACAGCATTTTTTCAATTATTATCTCATCCAGACACTGGCTGTCATCGGAGTGACGGCCCTGGCGGTTTACCTGATCTGGAATTTCTTTATCAAGAAGCATGACCAGTATGTCTTTGCGGCTGCTGTCTATGACGAGGCTTTCTCGTTTGACAAGAAGGATGCATTTACGGACCGTCTCCGGGAGCTGTTTGAACTCACCGACAGCCACGAGCTGACGCGCATCGACGACCAATACTACAGCGGAAGCGTTCAGGACAGGATGAAGCTGACCGTTCTTCTGACCGCCGGAGAGTATGATGTGATTGTGGCCGGGGAGGAGACCTTCCGGGCGCTGGCCGGGGACGGTCTGATGGAGGACCTCGATGAGCTGTTCACAAAACAGGATGCGGAGAAGTTTGGCGAAAGATACATCAACACTCCCGGCCTCCTTGAGACGGAGAGCTTTTCCCTTAATGAAAACTACAGCGGCAAGGGCGAAGCGCACAATTACGGCATTTCGCTGAAAGACAACGATGTTTGGCAGACACTTGGCGGCGTTTGTCAGGATCCGGTGCTCGGGATCTGCTTAAGCAGCGGAAACACGGAAAATGCAGTGAAGTTTGTCCATTATCTCTTTGACGAATCTTAAAGTAAGAAAGGTGAACCGGTATGCATTCTTTCTTTTCTCCTGACGGACCGTTCAATACGTTCATGACCCTGCTTTTTGACCTGGTCGTCCTCAATGTTTTGTGGATTGTCTGCTGTCTGCCGATTATTACGATCGGCGCTTCGACCACGGCCCTCTATACGGTCATGCTGAAAAGAGCAAGAAATGAGGAGGGTTACGTCATACGGGGGTTCTTTGCGGCATTCAAGAGCAACTTTCGCCAGTCGGTTCCCGTGACATTGATCCTGATAGCAATTACGGCTGTTCTTTCATGTGATTCCCTGATCGTTCGGCAGTGGGACAGTTCCATGGGCTCCATCATGCTGAGCCTTTGCTATGTGGCCGGCATCTTTGCCGCGGCAATCTTTTGCTATGTTTGGCCGCTGATGGCAAAGTTTGAAAACAGCATCGGGAATATGTTCAACAACGCATGGAGGCTTGCGATTGCCAATCTTCCCCAGACCATCGCGATGGTCGTGATCAACTATCTGCCTCTTATCCTGTTCGTGTTCTTCACCCAGATCTTTATTTATGTATTTGTGTTCTGGCTGTTAATAGGTTTTTCCGTCGCGGCCTATTGGTCTTCAAAGCTTCTGAATCCGATTTTTGATAGGTATACCACGTAAAAACCCATATTTCTTTCATATTTGTCGGTTATGATCAATTAGCTTATTCTGTTTTCACTATTATATTAGGAGACACAATATTGAAAGCCGGGAAATATGTACTGCTGGTCGCCGAAGACGATCCGAAGCTGCTAGCTTCACTTGCTGAATTTCTTACACGCAGCAACTATGTGGTGAGAGCCGCGTCGGACGGACAGCAGGCTCTGGATCTTTATTTTTCCGATAATCATGAGATCGATCTGATTCTTCTGGACGTGATGCTTCCGGGTGTGGACGGCATGCAGGTTTTGAGGACGATCCGCGAGTATTCGAATGTACCTGTGATCATGATCACCGCTTTGGAGTCCGAAGAGGATCAGCTGGAAGGGCTGGGAAGCGGTGCCGACAACTACATCACAAAACCGTTCCGGCTCCGCGTGCTCGCCGCACATATCGAAGCTCTCTTAAAGAGGACGATCAAAGCGGACAAGCGCATTGCGGCAGGACTTCTTGAAATAGACCTGGAGTCCCAGGAGGTCCGCGCGAACGGCCGTCTCATCGAAGTGACCCCGAAAGAGTTTTCGCTCCTGGTGTTCTTCATTCAGAACAAGAACAAGGTCATGACGCGTGAGACCATCATCGATTCCGTGTGGGGCTTTGACTATAACGGCGATATCCGCACGGTGGATACGATCGTCAAGCAGATCCGGAGGAAGATTGGCCCGGACTGCCCGTATATTCACTCCGTGTACGGAATCGGGTATTGTTTTAAGGAGGCTTAGCCTGTATGAGAAAGACCGTGTCCGGACATATCTGGTTTTATCTGCTCATCTCGTCCGGTCTCGTTCTCTTTGCTGTCTATCTGGGAGTGCAGTTCGGTCTGCTCCCGCTCATGATTTTACGCGGAAGGCGCTCTATTGAGAGCGCCTATTCTTATTTGCATTCGGTAAATATCAGCGACATTTTCTTTGATTTCGAGGACGGGGAGATCAACAGCGCTCTTGCGGCCGGGCTGGATCATTACGTGTGTATGGATTCAGGGTTTCATGCCATTGCCTCGGACGAACCGTCTGCACTCGCTCAGACGAAGGCGAATGAATTTGCTATGCAGAAGGATCTTTTCAGGGAGGATGCCTCCGCGGTGGTGGAGAACGGTTCCCAGGGCGAACAGCTGATCCTGCGCGGCATTATGAGAAGCGGCAGCGGAGAGACATTTTATATTGCCATCTACCGCAGAATTTCCGCACTGAAAAAGAATTTGAGCTTCAGCGCGAAGGTCACGGGATGGGTCCTGTTTTTTATATGGCTCATACTGATTCCGGTTTACTATTTTATTCTCCGGAGAGGCATGGGGAAGTTCCACAGCCTGGTATGCGAGATCGACGCTCTGTATAACAAAGAATACACGGTTCGCATTGAGGAGAAGATTCCGGTGGAAACACTTCAGGACGCGGCGGAGAAGCTTAACGAAATCGCGGAGCGCATGTACAGGCACAAGAATGAGCTCGGCAATTTCAGATATATTATGGATGCTCAGAAGAACGACGTGAAGAGCATGGAAGCTCTCAGGAAGGAGATGACAGCCAATATTACCCATCAGCTGAAAACACCTCTCGCCATTATCTCCAGCCAGCTGGAACTGGAGATGGAAGAGACCGATCCGGAGAAGAAGGAATATTATTATCATTCGATCATGGAGGAAATCGACAAGCTCAGCACAATGGTGAGGGAGATCCTGCGGAATGCGAAGGAGGAGAAGGGAGACTTCAAATCAAGGCCTCATTCCTTCAATGCCTCGGATCTCTTAAATGAGATGTCCGTGAAGTACGAGAACTGGCTTCGCTCAAGAAATATCCGTTTTGAAAAAAGCATTGAAGAAAATGTGAGCCTCTTCGCCGATCCGGTTCAGGTGGAACAGGTGGTCAACAACTACATGCTGAATGCGTGCAGATATACAAAGAGCGGGAAGACGATACGCCTGTCCTTAAAGAGCAGCAGCGATTCCTGCCGTATCGGTGTTCACAATGAAGGAGACGGAGTTCCCGATGCCATCAGGGATCAGATCTGGGAAGGATTCTTCCAGGGAAACGAGCCTTCCGGTGACAGCAATGCTGGACTTGGTCTCTATATCGTGAAGAACATTATGGAGGAGCACGGCGGAGAATACGGATTTGTGAACGACGATACCGGCGTCGAGTTCTATGTGATCTTTAAGATGAAGTTGACAAAAGCCGATTCTGTTGTATGATAATCGTAACTGTTCAGCCGGGTATCCGGTTTTCGCAAGAAAACCACAAGATGACCTGAACAGTTAGTGATAGCTCGCCGCACTTCTTTATGCAGCGCTAAGAATCCTATTAAAGAGGTACTTTTGCCTATGGAAACATTTATTTTGTCCCTTCTGGTTGACAACACTTCCGGCGTTCTGTCCAGGATCGCGGGCCTTTTCTCGAGACGGGCCTATAACATTGAGTCCCTCACCGTGGGCGTGACCGCGAACCCCGCCATTTCCCGCATGACGATTGTCAGCAAGGGGGATGACCTGGTCCTTCATCAGATCGTGGAGCAGCTCCGCAAGCAGGAGGACGTGCGGGATGTCAAGGTTCTTGACAGGGACAATTCCGTCGTCCGCGAAGAGATCCTGATCAAGGTGATGGCGGATGTGTCGAACCGCCGCGATATTATCGCAATCGCGGATATCTTCCGCGCCAATATCGTGGACGTCCAGAAGGATTCCCTGATTGTGGAACTGACAGGCAGCCAGTCCAAGCTGGCGGCACTCATTGATATGCTGAGCGACTACCAGATCGCGGAGATCGCCAGGACAGGCATCACAGGCCTTTCCCGCGGCGCTGCCGATGTGGTATTCCTATAAGAAAAGAAAAAGTATTATTGAGAGGAGTAAAGGATCTAATGGCACAGGCAAAGATTTATTATCAGGAAGACTGCAACCCGTCTCTGCTCGAGGGGCAGAAGATCGCGATCATCGGCTACGGCTCTCAGGGACATGCACACGCACTGAACCTGAAGGACTCCGGGTTTGACGTCATCATCGGACTCTATGAGGGCAGCAAGTCCTGGAAGAGAGCGGAAGAGCAGGGCCTTCAGGTCTTTACGGCCGCCGAGGCGGCCAAACAGGCGGACATCATCATGATCCTCATCAATGATGAGCTGCAGGCTTCCATGTACAAGAAGGATATCGCGCCGAACCTCAAGGAAGGCGATATGCTGATGTTTGCTCACGGCTTCAATATTCATTTCCAGCAGATTATTCCTCCCGCAAATGTGGACGTCACCATGATCGCCCCGAAGGCACCCGGCCACACTGTCCGTTCTGAGTACCAGGCAGGAAAGGGCACACCGATGCTCGTGGCGGTTGAGCAGGACGCAACCGGCAAGGCTCTGGACAGAGCTCTCGCATACGGAGCCGCAATCGGCGGCGCGCGCGCCGGCATCCTTGAGACGACATTCCGCACCGAGACCGAGACCGATCTCTTCGGAGAGCAGGCTGTTCTGTGCGGCGGCCTCGTGAAGCTCATGCAGACCGGTTATGAAGTCCTCACGGAAGCAGGCTATGATCCCAGGAATGCTTATTTCGAGTGCATCCATGAGATGAAGCTCATCGTGGACCTGATCTATGAATCCGGATTCGCGGGAATGCGCTATTCCGTATCCAATACCGCTGAGTACGGCGATTATGTCACCGGGCCCAAGATCATTACCGAGGACACAAAGAACGCGATGCGCAAGGTTCTTGCCGATATCCAGGACGGGACCTTCGCCAAGGACTTCCTGCTCGACATGAGCTCCGCAGGCGGAAAGGCTCATTTCAACGCTCTCCGCAGAAAGGGCGCCGAGCATCCGTCCGAGATCGTCGGGAAGCAGATCCGCTCTCTCTACAGCTGGAGTGAAAATGACAAATTAATAAATAACTAACGCGAACTAAATAAGCGGTGCATGACATAACAGAAGCTCCCATTGGGGATTTATCCACAAATGGGAGCTTCTGTTATG
>CACZQS010000138.1 GCA_902783325.1 uncultured Lachnospiraceae bacterium | reverse complement strand
CACTGGCGGATCACGTGATCCTTGCCGATATCTACGCGGCGCGGGAGAAGAACACGATCGGGATCTCCTCGAAGGATCTCATGACCGAGATCGCGAAAAAAGGAACAAAAGTGGATTACTTTCCGTCTTTTGAAGAAATTGAGAATTTCCTCCGTTCACAGCTTGAGGAAGGTGATCTGTTGATAACTATGGGGGCCGGAAACATCGTAGATGTAGGGGAAGACCTTCTCCGCGGCTGATCCATCCACGCTGTACACATTATCCACAGGATATCCTCCATGCCTGAATGCCGGTATCCTGTGGATTATTTTGTGGATGCCGGACAAAGAGAATCATATATAATCTTACATATGGACATGATAAGAATACGATCCTGCTTTTCGCAGGATGTTACGGTAATTGCAAATGAATTCCTCGACCGTTTCCTCCCGGAGGCCAACGGTGATTTTCTGCGCGTCTATCTGTACCTCATCCGCGTCGCGGGAAGCGGCCTGGAGTCGCTCTCGCTGTGCAGCGCCGCCGACAGGCTGAACTGCACCGAAAAAGACGTGGACCGCGCGATCCGCTACTGGGAAAAGGAGGGAGTCCTCTCTTTAAAGAGGGATGACAGCGGTGCCCTGACGGATATCGCCTTCACCAGCTACTGCAAGATTGATGCTCAGGAGAATGTCTCACCGGTCCAAAAGTCTTCGGACATCACTACGGAGAGACTGACAGAGCTCGGCGAGAGGGAAGACATCCGCGAGCTCCTTTTTATCGCGCAGCAATATCTCGGAAAACCCCTCTCCCGCTCTCAGATGCAGAAGATCTGTTTCTTCTACGACAGCCTGCATTTCTCGCCGGATCTCATAGACTACCTGATCGAATACTGTGTGAGCCGGGGGCACAAGAGCTTCCAGTACATAGAGAAAGTGGCTCTTGCCTGGAAGGACCAGGGAATCTCCACCGTCCGGGACGCCCGCGTGGCTGCCGGCAGCTATCACCGCGAGTACTACGATATCCTGAAAGCGCTCGGCATCGACAATCACCATCCGGTGGAAGCCGAGATCCGGATTATGAAAAAATGGATCGAAAAATACGACTTCTCCATGGACCTGATCAGGGAAGCCTGCACGCGCACGGTCATGGGGGCCGCAAAGCCGACCTTGAGCTACGCAGACAGTATTCTTTCCAAATGGTACGCCCGCGGCGTCCGGACGATGGAGGACGTTCTTGTCCTTGACGAGGAGCATGCGAAAGAGCAGGCCGCCCGCAAGGTCACTTCCGTGAGCGGAAGACCTGCCGTCAGGAAGAAGGGGAATAATTCTTTCTCAGACTTCGAGCAGAGAGACTACGACTTCAATTCACTGGAAAGCGCCCTGCTTACACAGCGGGTATAGCCCGGGAGGACTTATGGCACTCAGCAACATAGAATACGATGCAGTGATGCGCCGCTATGACGAAGTGAGAGAAAAAAACCGTCTCCTGCAGATGCAGCGCACCCAGGAGATCTACCGGGAAATTCCGGAGATGATGTCTCTCGATGACGAGATCGCCGCCCGCTCATTGGACGCGGCCCATCGCCGCATAGAGAATCGGGATGCCGACCTGAGTGAATACAGTTCTCACATGAAGCGGATTCAAAGCTTAAAGTGCTCTCTCCTCACCGGTCACGGTTATCCGGAAACCTATCTGGACCTGCAGTATGACTGCCCCGATTGCCATGACACGGGCCTGATCGACGGAAAACACTGCCGCTGTTTTGACAAAATCACGGCCGAACTGATCTACGGCCGCTATTCACTGCGCGAAATCCTCGACAAAGAGAATTTCGGTCACTTTTCATTTGACTGGTATTCTGATAAAATAATAGACGAAATCACAGGCAAATCCGCTCTTGAGACGGCCCGTGAAGCGGTGCAGACCGTCCGCGGCATGTTTGACGGCACAAAGATCCGCGGCAGTCTCTATCTGTACGGCAACACCGGCGTCGGCAAGACATTTCTCACACACTGCATCGCCAAAGAAGCCATCGATCTGGGGCTTCTGGTTCTGTGCTTTTCTGCGGGGGACTTTTTTGACTCCCTGGCGGAGGCGGCATTTGACAAAAATGCGGGCAGGGGACGTGCGCTGAAAGAGCTGGCGAAATCCGCCGATCTGCTCGTGATTGACGATCTCGGCACGGAGCTGACCAATGCGTTCACCTCGTCTGAGCTTTTCCGCGTGATCAACGAGCGCCATGTGTCAGGAAAGTCCACCGTCATCTCCACCAATTTGAATCTCAGGGAACTCTCTGAAAAGTACTCGGAGAGAGTTCTGTCGCGGATCACAAGCGATTACATCATCCTGAAGCTGATCGGAGACGATATACGCATACAAAAAAAATTAGGACGGAGGCAGGCATGACTTCTGTTAAGCAGGACAAAGAATCCAGGACGGTCTATGACACCACTCCGGAGGGAAGGCTCGCGATCATCCCACTTCCGAGCATGCAGGCCATGGGCCGGAAGGTGGACGATTATCTTGTCGCATGGAGAAAAAAGCGGGTCGAAGACGGAGAACTTCCGGGTGGGAACGGGTACGTCCGTGACAGCTACCTGATCGAGTCGGCAGTCCCGCGCTTCGGGTCCGGTGAGGCGAAAGGCATCATCCGCAAGTCCATCCGCGGCGATGACCTCTATCTCATGACCGACGTGATGAATTATTCCCTGACCTACCGCATGGCCGGCTTTGAGAATATCATGTCGCCGGATGATCACTTTCAGGATCTGAAGAGGGTGATCGGTGCGGCAGGAAAAAAAGCCAGACGCGTAAACGTCATCATGCCCTATCTCTATGAGGGAAGACAGATCAAGCAGAACGGCCGCGAATCTCTGGACTGCGCCGGGGCCCTGCAGGAGCTGACGGATCTGGGTGTCGACAACATCATCACCTTCGACGCACACGACTCGCGGGTACAGAATGCAGTGCCGCTCGCCGGCTTCGAGACGGTCAGGCCCACTTATCAGTTTATCAAGAATATTCTCCGCTGCGCACCTGATCTGAAGATTGACTCCGATCATCTCATGGTCATCAGCCCCGATGAGGGAGGCATGAGCCGTGCCATTTACCTGGCGAACGTGCTCGGGGTCGACATGGGCATGTTCTACAAGCGCAAGGACTACACAACGGTCGTCGACGGAAAGAATCCCGTCCTCGCCCATGAATTCCTCGGCTCCGACGTGAAGGGGAAAGATATTATCATCATCGACGACATGATTTCTTCCGGTGACGGCGTGCTCGAGACCGCCCAGCTGCTCAAAAAGAAGCAGGCAAGCCGCGTCTTCATCTGCGCGACCTTCGGGATCATGACAGCCGGCATGGGGCCTTTCGACGCGGCCTACAAGCGGGGTCTGTTCCAATACCTGATCACGACGAATCTGGTCTATCAGGGAGAGGAGCTTCTCAGCAAGCCGTATTACAGGAGCTGCGATATGAGCAAGTACCTCGCGCTGATCATCGACACGCTCAATCACGACTGCTCGATCTCAACGCTTCTCAATCCGATCGACCGCATTAAAAAAGTTCTGGACAAGCACGAAAGAGGAGAACCCGTATAAAAAAACCTGGGCCGCGCCCAGGTTTTTCTTTATGTTTTTCTTAGCTTAAGCGGCATGCCTCACAGCAGCCGTCATCCCTTATGTCCGCTCACAGTGCCGGTCAGAACTCCGTCTTTAAGGTCCACTGTGATGACGTCTCCTTTGCTGATCTCGCCTTTAAGAATAATCTTCGCGGCAAGTGTCTCCACGTTCTGCTGGAGGAACCGCTTCAGCGGGCGGGCTCCGTACACCGGATCATAGCCATTTTCTATGACATACTGTTTTGCCTCTTCCGTGAGTTCGATCGTGAACTCCTGCTGGGCGAGCCTTCTGTTGAGATCCTTGAGCAGAAGCTCCACGATACTGCTGATATTCTCTTTCGTCAGCGGCCTGAAGAGGATCGTCTCATCGAGCCGGTTCAGGAACTCCGGCCTGAAGTGGGCTTTCAGCTCCGCCTCCACGAGATCTCTCGTAGTATCGGTAATCTCCCCGTCATCCGTGATTCCGTCGAGCAGGTACTGCGAGCCGATGTTGGAGGTGAGGATGATGATGGTGTTCTTGAAATCCACCGTCCTGCCCTGGCTGTCGGTGATATGCCCGTCGTCGAGCACCTGAAGGAGAACGTTGAAGACGTCCGGATGTGCCTTCTCCACCTCGTCAAAGAGGACGACGGAGTAAGGCTTTCTGCGGACCGCCTCGGTAAGCTGGCCGCCCTCGTCGTAACCGACGTATCCGGGAGGCGCTCCGATCAGCCTGGACACAGAGTACTTCTCCATGTACTCGGACATATCGATCCGCACCATATTGTTCTCATCGTCAAAGAGGCGCTCTGCCAGCGTCTTCGCCAGCTCTGTCTTGCCGACGCCGGTGGGGCCGAGGAAGAGGAACGAGCCGATCGGGCGTCTGGGATCCTTGATGCCGGCTTTTGACCTGAGGATCGCATCCGCAACCTTCTCCACTGCCTCGTCCTGCCCGACGACTCTCTTGTGAAGCTCATCGCCGAGGGTCAGGAGCTTTTCTCTCTCGCCGGCCGTCAGCTTCGCCACCGGGATTCCCGTCCACTTGGAGACAATCTTCGCGATCTCGTCGTCGTCCACCTCTTCGTGGACCATGGACAGGTCTTTGTTTTTCACCAGCTCCTCTGCTTCCGCAAGGGCCTTCTGCAGTCTCGGAAGCTCTCCGTACTGGAGCTCGGCCGCTTTATTGAGGTCATAATTTCTCTTGGCGATCTCGATCTGGGAGTTTACCTCGTCGATCTGCTCGCGGTAGGTTTTGAGGCCTTCGACGGCTTTCTTCTCATTTTCCCACTGCGCGCTCTGCACCTGGAAGCTGTCCCGCAGCTCCGCAAGATCCTTCTGCAGCGACGCGAGCCGCTCCTTGCTCAAGTGGTCGCTTTCCTTCTTTAATGCGGTCTCTTCGATCTCCATCTGCGTGATGCGCCGGCTCATCTCGTCGAGCTGTGTCGGCATCGAATTGAGCTCCGTCTTGATCAGCGCGCAGGCCTCGTCCACGAGGTCGATCGCCTTGTCCGGGAGGAATCGGTCCGTGATGTAGCGCTGTGAGAGCATCGCGGCCGATACCAGCGCATTGTCGGTGATCTTCACGCCGTGGTACACTTCGTAGCGCTCTTTCAGGCCGCGCAGGATGGAGATGGTGTCCTCGACACTCGGCTCATTGATCATCACGGGCTGGAATCTCCGCTCGAGAGCCTTGTCTTTCTCAATGTATTCGCGGTACTCATCCAGCGTGGTGGCGCCGATGCAGTGCAGCTCCCCTCGCGCAAGCATGGGCTTGAGCATATTGCCGGCATCCATCGCCCCGTCCGTCTTGCCGGCGCCGACGATGAGGTGAAGCTCATCGATGAAGAGGATGATCTTGCCTTCAGACTGACGCACATCCTCCAGAACGGCTTTCAGACGCTCCTCAAATTCGCCGCGGTACTTCGCTCCGGCGACGAGCGCTCCCATGTCCAGGGCAAAGATATGCTTGTCCTTCAGGTTGTCCGGCACGTCACCCTTCACGATTCTTAAGGCCAGGCCTTCTACCGCCGCCGTCTTTCCGACGCCGGGCTCACCGATCAGAACCGGGTTGTTTTTGGACTTTCTGGACAGGATCAGGATCGTCTGGCGGATCTCGTCATCGCGGCCGATCACCGGATCCAGCTTCTGGGCTGCAGCCATCTCGACCAGGTCGGTCCCGTACTTGCTCAGCGAATCATAAGTCACTTCGGGATTGTCCGTGGTCACCTTCTGGTTGCCTCTTACCTTCGCCAATGCCTGGAGGAATCCGTCCTTTGTGATCCCGAAGGTCTTAAACAGCTCCTTGATGTTCCTGTTCGGATACTTCAATATGGCCAGGAACAGGTGCTCGACCGACGTATACTCGTCTCCCATCGCCTTCGCCTCATCCGGCGCTTTCAGAAGCACTTTGTTGAGGTCGCCGCCGATATAGACTTTGCCGCCGCTCACCTTCACTCTGCTGTCAAGAGCCCTCTCCACCGCATTCTCGAAGCTGCCCGCATCCACTCCCATCTTCTCGATCAGCTTGCGGATCAGGCTGTCGTCCTGCTTCAGCAGGACATACAGCAGATGCTCCTGTTCAATCTCCTGGTTGCCGTACTCGGCAGCCACGTTGTCAAGCTCCATGAGAGCTTCTTTTGATCTTTGCGTAAACTTTTCTATATTCATGTACAGAACTCCTTTCTGCAGTTTTCTTTCTTTATGTTAACCACTATAGCACTTATTGTTAGCACTGTCAAGCGTTGAGTGCTAATACTCGTAACTATTCAGGTCAGCACATTCACAGATAGAAACGCTCGTGATGCTTGCATCTAAGAGAGTTTTTATCTGCGAATGTATTGACCGCTTAGCCGGGCTTATGGTTTTCGTAAGAAAACCATAAGATGACCTGAATAGTTACCAGTTCACAAGAAGATAAGAAAGCAGGTCACCCCGCCGGGTTTACAAACTGCACTCCCGCAAGGTAGAATCATTTTGTAAGTGTTTTCATTTTTACAGGAGGTTTTGCCATGCTGTACCGCAAAGACAAATACGGAAATGAGCTGTCCCAGCTCGGATATGGCTGTATGCGCTTCAGCCGAAAGGGTGCGGGACTTGACTACGAAAAAGCGGAGAAGGAACTGCTGAAGGCATATGAGCTCGGAGTCAATTACTATGACACCGCTTATATGTATACCGGCAGCGAAGATCTTCTGGGTAAGTTTCTCGAAAAGAACAGCTTAAGGGACAAGGTGAATATTGCGACGAAGCTCCCGCAGTATCTGGTGAAGAGCGCCGGGGCCATCGACCGCTATTTCAACGAAGAACTGAAGAGACTCCGCACCGATCACATCGACTACTATCTCATGCACATGTTTACGGATGTGGAGGAATGGAATAAGCTGAAGAATTTCGGCATTCTGGACTGGATCGATGACAGGAAAAAGAAAGGACAGATCCGGAATATCGGTTTCTCCTTCCACGGAAATACGGAGATGTTCCTGAAGATCCTGAAGGCCTATGACTGGGATTTCTGCCAGATCCAGTACAACTATCTTGACGAAATCAGCCAGGCCGGAAGAGAAGGCCTCGAGACAGCCGCTTCGATGGGTATCCCCGTCATCATCATGGAGCCGTTGAGAGGCGGGAGACTGATCAATCTTCTTCCGGAAAAGGCAAAGAAGCTGATGGCCTCGCACCAGCCGAAGCGCTCCCCCGCCGAATGGGGTCTGCGCTGGCTCTACCATCAGCCCGGCGTGACGGTCGTGCTGTCCGGAATGAATTCTCTTGCTATGGTGGAAGAAAACTGCCGCATCGCTTCCGAAGCGGACCCGGGCTGCTTCACGCCGGAAGACTTCGCTCTGATTGAAGCCGTTAAAGAAGAAATCAACAGGAGCATGAAGATCGGCTGCACCGGCTGCAATTACTGTATGCCATGCCCGAAAGGAGTGGATATTCCCTCTACCTTCAGCGCCTGGAACCGCATGTACACGGAGAAACGCTCCGGGGCAAGGCACGAGTATCTGCAGACGGTTGGCTTAAGAAGAAATCCGGCTTTCGCTTCCCAGTGTGTGGGCTGCGGCAGATGTGAGAAGCACTGCCCCCAGAAGCTGCCGATTCGCAAGGCTCTTAAGGAAGCGGACCGCGAGCTGCTCCCCGTTTACTACAAGGCGGGCCTCGCCGTCGCCAGAAGATTTATGAAGTGATATGAAGGGCGTCCTTGCTTTTATGGTTCCTCTCTGCTATAATGATTTCGCTGTCCGAAAAGGATACGGAGAGGTATCGAAGTGGTCATAACGAGGCGGTCTTGAAAACCGTTTGTCCGCAAGGGCGCATGGGTTCGAATCCCATCCTCT
>CACZQS010000137.1 GCA_902783325.1 uncultured Lachnospiraceae bacterium | reverse complement strand
TGATCGCCATCGAGCACATTTTCCTGATGAGAAAGCAGCCGCCCAAATCCGGCGAGCTGTCTCCCGAGATGGAAGAGACGCTCCGAAAGGACTACGAGAAGAAAAACACAAAACCCCGGAATATCCTGCGCGTCTGGCTCCTTCCGGTCTGCGCCGCGGCAGCGACGGTATTTGGCATGATCCAGATCACCGGGCTGTGGAACAAGCTTGGCATATCAGAGCACCTGAGTTCATTGGGCGAAGAATCGACATGGATCGAAGACAATTATGTCGATCCGAAGTCCGTACAGCTCACATTCCCGGAGAAAAAGCGCAACCTTCTCTATATCTTCCTGGAGTCCATGGAGGTTTCCTACGCGGACAAGGAGAGCGGGGGACTGTTTGACGTCAACTACATCCCGAGGCTGACGAAGATTTCCAGGGAAAATGAAAACTTCTCAGGCGCGGACAAGCAGATTCTGGACGGGGGCAATTCCCTCAAGTATTCTACCTGGACGATGGGCGGCATGTTCGCCGCCACAAGCGGCCTGCCCCTGAAGATCCCGCTCGAGCTCAAGGGCGTGGGCACGAACTTCATGAACACGCAGACGTCATTTTTCTCGGATGTGACCTGCCTGGGCGACATCCTTCAGGAACAGGGCTACAACCTGGAGATGAGCTTCGGATCCGACGCGACCTTCGGCGGACGGCGCCTGTGCTTTACCGAGCACGGCGGCTATGATTTCTACGACTGGAAGTATTACACGACAAACGGCGAGCTGCCCTCCGACTATAAAGTGTGGTGGGGATTCGAGGATGAGAAGCTCTTCGATTTCGCGAAGGACAGGCTGACTGCGCTGGCCGCGGAGGACGAGCCGTTTGGCTTTACCATGCTGACGGTCGATACGCACTATCCGAACGGCTATGTCTGCCAGCTGTGCGGCGATGAGTTTGATGAACAGTACGCGAATGTGATCAGGTGCGCTGACAACCAGGTCTCTGACTTTATCGAGTGGTGCCAGGAGCAGCCGTGGTATGAGAATACGACGATCATTTTGTCCGGGGACCATCCGACGATGAACAAGGAGTTCTGCTCGTCTGCGTCCTACGATTACCGGCGGAAATGCTATACGGCCTACATCAATGCCCCCGTCGAGCCGGTCCGCGACGACTACCGCGAATACGCCACGATCGATAATTTCCCGACTACGCTGGCGGCGCTCGGCGTTGACATCGAGGGGAACCGCCTCGCGCTTGGAACAAACCTGTTTTCTGATCAGGACACGCTGATAGAGCGCGACGGGCTGGAGTATGTGAATACGGAGCTTCAAAAGGCGTCGAAGTGGATGGACGAGCAGTCGAACCTGCAGGAGGTCTCGGCGGACATCGAATACCACGACTATGATCCTGAGACGCAGACCATCACAATGGTCCTGAAAAATGTGACGAGCGACGAGGTCGACAGCTTCCATGTGTCGATGCATATGTATGGCTACATCGTAAACGGCAAGGACTATGTCTCCTGGTCTGACTCGGTGGAAGAGGAGCCGGGCGTGCATGTCGTCAAGATCAAGATTCCGACACAGAAGGCCTTCGACGGGCGGATCAAGATCCAGCCGCACTGCATGATCGACGGCGTCCGTGGCATCCACCTCGACACGCATTACTACCATCTGGCTTACGACGAGGGCGGCGCAAACGCGGAGGCTTACCAGTGTGACCGCTATGGCGAGGAATTGAAAGAACCGACCTGGTGGGATAAGGTGAAAGAATGGTGGTCCGGCCTGTGGCCGCTGTGAGGCGAAAAAAATAGAGCGAAAGAGAGGGTACCCCTCGCCAGGGGTACCCTCTCTTTCGCTGCAGCAGGAATCTGCGCCAGTCACGGCTTCCATGCAATGCCGGGGCAGTAATGAATTCCAATATCAAAGGATTTCTGTTTTAAACAGGTTCTCATAATCCTGAAGTTGATGATATGTTGCTTCAACATAAGCAACATTATCAACTACCCGATAGATAAAAAGGTATTCATGATATTTGAAAAGAATTTTCCTGTATCCAAGAGAAGCTAAGTCCTTATCCTCAAGAAGACGCAGGCTGTCTGCAACGTTGAGGAGGCTATCCCTTGTTATAAGTGCGTCCTCTGTAATTCTTTTTGCAGCCTGTGGATTACTCTTTTCAAGAAGAACATACCGGATATAATTGTCTAACTGTTGTTGAGCAAGATTAGAAATGATAACCTTAGAGACCATACTTTACCTCAATTTCGCGGATGGCCTCACCAAGTTCCTTGCATTCTCCGTTTGATATCTGCTTTCTGGATGTCGCAAGGTCATATAAGACCTTCTCTTTTGTCAATGGCGAAAAAGGAACCCTTTCTCGAATATAGAAGCGATAGGCAATGTCATGTATGGCTTTTACATCTTCTTCTGGAAGAGTTTCCAGCATGGAAATAGTTTGCTCTAAAGTGCTCATACGCATCATCCTTTCTATATCCAGACTGATGAATCGTTCAAATACGGAAAAATGTTCGCAATTATAGTGGGTGGCGCTTACAGCTTAATCTCAACCTTCCGCCCGCTTGGCTGGTAGCGTACACAACGGACACCCGCGGCGTTCAGCATCCGGAGCGAAGCAATATTATTCGGCGCGTCCCGGTACTTGTCATCCTCGTAGATCACAGTCCGGATTCCCGACTGGATCACCGCCTTGGCGCACTCATTGCAGGGGAAGAGCGTCACATAAAGCCGCGCCCCTTCCAGCCCCGGGCCGCGGTAATTCAGGATCGCGTTCAGCTCACTGTGGACAGAATAGGGATACTTCGTCTTGAGCTCGTCCCCGTCCTCGGCACTGCGCACCCAGGGAAACTCATCGTCTGAGCACCCGTTCGGCAGCCCGTTGTAGCCCATGGACAGAATCTTGTTGTCCGTACTGACGATGCACGCGCCCACCTGTGTGTTCGGATCCTTCGACCGCATGGCCGCCAGATGCGCAACCCCCATAAAGTACTCGTCCCAGGTTATATAATCTTTTCTTTTGTCACTCATGATTATCTCCGGAAATATTATAGCCGCCCGACAGCTCAACAGCTATTATATGAGCGGGAAGACTATTTCGTTCCAAATATTCTGTCACCAGCGTCCCCGAGCCCGGGAACGATATACCCGTGTTCATTCAGATGATCATCCAGCGCCGCGATATAGATGTCCACGTCCGGGTGGTCCTTCTGCATGCGGGCCACGCCCTCCGG
>CACZQS010000136.1 GCA_902783325.1 uncultured Lachnospiraceae bacterium | reverse complement strand
GCCTATGGTTACAGCGATTTACGCAGTGTGCGTGATTGATCTGATCCTGAAGCTCTATGTCGGCATGTCAGCCAGGGTGGAAGGCATGGGCAGGGAAAAGAAGAGACCGTATTTTGTCCTGGGGATCATTATTATTATTTTATCCCTGTTTTCGATTGAATACATGATCCTTGAGTTCCCGGCAGCGGTCAAGATTTACGGTCTGCTCGTTCCGATCATTACTATGGCGGTGGATGTAACCGCTTTATATGCGGCACTGGATCTGGTTATCTCTGCCGTAAGGGTGAGAAAACTTGAACAAGAGATGGGGAGGGCCTGACAGATGCAATTGGACTTTCATTATTATGCGACCTACTGTGCCGCTTATCTCGCCGGCTATTCCCATGAAGAGTGCCTGAAGATCTGCTACAGCGCCCAGTTTCCGGACAATTGTACCCGGACCTTCCTCTCCGGGGTAAAGGCGCCGATCTCCGCGGCAACCACGCAGTCGGCACTGGAGATGGCCGACGCGGATACGGATCCGGTCGGCCTGCAGGATATTACCCGTATATGGGCGTCCTTCCATTTTCTTCCTTACGATCTGAATGCATATGTGGAGAAGGGCGGAAAGAAGTATAAGAACAAATACCGGCTGATCTGCAATCCGAACGGTGAACTGCTCAAAGAGACCGTCAATCAGGTCAAGGGCAAAAGCCTCGAGGCTGTCGGCATGGCGATGCATATTCTTGCCGACACCTGGGCGCATCGATATTTCGCGGGAACGCCTTCGGTTGTGATCAACAGCACCAATAATTATTTCTACGAGATATTCGAACAGGACGGGGAGTGGAAGGAGCGGCCTGTGAATTTCAAACACACTCCCGGCGAGAATATCGAGACGTGCAGCTACATCAGCAGTCTCGGAACCGACAGCGAGACATCTGTCATGAATCTGGGACACGGACGGGCCGGCCATCTTCCGGATTACAGTTTCATGCGGTATAAGTTCATGCCGGCGTGGAATGGCCATAAATTCATATATAAAGATAATCCCGAGGATTATTATCACGCATTCTGCCAGATGATCTATGCGATGACTTATCTGCGGGACGAAGCAAGTACTTTTGAGACAGACGTCTATGCCGAAGAGACTGCCGCGCCCTATAAGGAGGAGATCCTGGGGATCATCGAGAAGCGGCAGCTGGATGCATGCGCGGACTGGAAGGCCTTCGGTGAAAAGCTCTCCGGCAAAGAAATTCCCGATTTCAATGTGGATCTCTTCCGCAGTGAATATGAGAGCGCTTCTCCTGAGCAGAAGGACGATACCGGTCTCGGGAGGTTTATTATTGCCGCGCTCGCACAGAAAAGCATGGTCACAAACAGGGTTTACAGAACGGGAAGCCTGCTGGCCGGTTATTCGATGGAATATGACGGCAAGAACGTAGGCATCAAGGACTATCTGAAGCTCCTGGGATTCAGAAAGAGAGGTGGCGGCAAATGAGAAAACTGACCCGGTTCAAAAACCTGATTCTGGGCATCGCCATGTTTGTGTTTGCGTTGATTCTGCTGATATGGCCGGAATTCGGAACACCCGCGATCATGCTGGTCTACGGGATCGCCCTCGTCATCTACGGCATCTACTCACTGATTTTCTTCTGTACGATGGCAATTCATATGGTCGGCGGAAAGAGGATATTCTACCGCAGTATTCTTCTGCTGGACCTGGGCGTCTTTATGCTCTGCGCATTCAAAGGGTCGGAGCGCCTGATCCTCCTGTATCTGCTGCTGCTTCTGGCTGCTATGGGAGCACTTGACCTGGTCAGGGCCCTCGAATTCAGAAAAGCGGGGGCACCGTGGAAATTCCGGGCGATCGTCGGAGCGGCGTGCATTGTGATCGCGATCACAGGGTTTATTTACAGGAGCGATCCGAATACACTGGTTTATATCTTCTGTCTCGGACTGTTCTGCGCTTCCATCAGCAAGATTGTGTCCGTGTTCAGGAAAACCGCTGTTATCTATATCCCGGAATGATCTATTTCATCAGTGCCTGTATTCTTAAAGAGCTGAAAGGACTTCGCTATTATACTAGTTCACTTAATTATCTGCCGAGGCAGATGATTTAGTGAACTGCATATACAGCAACGGATGGTAAGCCAATCGGCAGT
>CACZQS010000135.1 GCA_902783325.1 uncultured Lachnospiraceae bacterium | reverse complement strand
TCATCGCGCAATACTCGCGACTTTAGGCTTCTCCCACTCCTGGAACTGCCCGATCGTAAGGGGCTTTCCGTAATAATACCCCTGGAAGCTTTCCACGTGGAAGCGGTTCATAATGTCACGCATCCCTTCTGTCTCAATTCCCTCTACACAAACCTTCGCGCCGAATATGGAGGCAAGACCGGCAAAATTGGCTATGAGCTGCCGGTCCGTCTCATTTTCCTCAATTCTCCGGACAAAACTCCGGTCAATCTTGATGATGTCAAACGGAATCTCCTTGATGATTCCGACAGATGAAAATCCTGTCCCGAAATCATCCAGTGCGATCAGAACGCCCCTGGCCTTCAGGTTCGCTGCCACGTTCTTAAGAAGGTCCAGATCCAGCAGCCTGCATCTCTCCGTCACTTCAAGACAGAGATGCCCGGGAGGATACTCAAGTTCATTCAGAATTCGAAGAACCATATCGGCAAAGTCAGGCTTTTCCAGCTGCGTATAGGACAGATTGACGTTGACTGTGAAATCGGGGAAACGTCTTAAAATCTGTTTTGCCGCAAGCACCGATTCCCGGATAATCCATGCCCCGAGCTCCGGGAACAGAGGATCCGATTCCAGCAGAGGAATAAACTGATCCGGAGGAACCGTCCCATAGGTGTCATTTTTCCAGCGAAGGAGGGCCTCCGCGGCGATCAGGTTCTCCGACTTCGCATCTACAACGGGCTGATACAGCAGATAGAATCCCTCATATCCGTGCATGATTGAGGAGCGGATCGCATGCAGCTTCTCGAGCCTCTGCCGGTTGTCCTCGTTGAGGTCGCTGCGGAACTCCACAAGATCTCCCTGCCGGCGCATCTTCGATTCCTCATTGGCAAAGTTCAGGCAGGCGTAGATCGTCTGGGAATCGACGTCAAAACGGTCCACCCGGATCGCGCCGCAATGAGACTCAAGCAGAACCTGTCTGCCGTCCGCCTCGAAGTCTGCGTGAAGGAACGCCCGAAAGCATTCATACTGCTCCCGCACTTGAGAGACGGACAGAGTGTTGCTGACCACTGCGAATTTCGTTCCGTCTATCCTGTAGACCTTTCCGGTGTTTCCCACCATATCGTACAGAACTCTGGCGAAGCGCTGCAGAACGCGGTTCCCGAAATGATACCCGTACATCTCATTGATCTCGGAGAATCTGCTGATTCCGATGAGAACTGCGGTAAATTCTTTATTTCTGCTGATGCCGCTGTCCAGATCTTCAAAGAATCCGTACTGGTTCCTGAATCCTGTCAGCGTATCGATATGCCCCTGAAATCCGTGGTTCCGGATCGTTCCGACAAAGTAATCCGGTTCACCGTTAAGGTCCCTGATCACGGTGCCCCGGCAGGTGCACACATCGTACTGTCCGGTGATTCGTCTGGCCCGGTACTGCATGTCATGGCCGGCGGCATCTCCTGAGAATATGTCATCGATTCCCTTGCAATATGTCTCCCGGTCATCCGGATGAATCCGCTCCGCCCAGATGTCTCCGGCGCGGTACATATACTCGGACGGCAGTCCGAAGGCATCCACTGCACTTTTCGACCAGCGCGAATAATCATATTTCATGTCGCAGAGGTACACATAGGTTCCCTCCGAGACAATTTCAAACGCCCTGAACAGGGAATCGAGGATCTCTTTCCTGTCTCCGGTGATCTCTTTTGCGGTCTCGCTGCACATCGTCATAAGCTTCCCCTTTTTATCAATGATCCAACTTTATTATCATAACATAAGGGAGATGGCTTCGCCACAGGCATTCATGTTCTTTGGCAGTGCGCATACTTTGTGGTATACTGAGGTAACCATCCGAACGCAGAAAGGAGCGAGCGCTTCAGACATGTTGAGATCAGACGCTTTAGAACTCAGAAGGGAACTGAGAAAAGCACCGAATCAGGAAGGGATTATCGACTGGGTGTACGGCTTCTATGTCACGCCTGACAAGGAAGTGGCGTGGGAGTCTGTCCGCAAATACTACAATATGGAAGATGAGGACAAGTTCCGGCACAATACCATCCTCAGCCGTACCGTCTCCCCTTCCGTCGGCATTGATATGTTTCCGGTACAGATCAGACAGAATGAATCCCTGATTGACCTGAAAAGCATCTGGCACGATGACGAAGAAGAGATGCTGGATGCATTAAGCGGCTTCCGCGATCTGGTAAGAGAACAC
The DNA here is from genome assembly GCA_902783325.1 of uncultured Lachnospiraceae bacterium. Taxonomy (GTDB): domain Bacteria; phylum Bacillota; class Clostridia; order Lachnospirales; family Lachnospiraceae; genus Chordicoccus. Next base: position 862 of record CACZQS010000135.1, on the reverse strand, counting down.
CATACTTCGACGGATCCGTACTATGCCTCGCTCACCCGCTTTGTCTATGAAGTACCTGCAAAAGCATCTGACGGCTCTGTTCTCGAAGACGGAGGGGAGACCTACGACGCCCTTATCTTTTCTCTGTGTCCGGCAAAGCTGTCCGCACCCGCTCTCGGCTTTGATGAGGGTGCCGTGGAGAACTTACGACGCAGATGGGTGATCGGCAGCCCCGCCGCCGGCTTCTTATATCCCTCCTTCAACGAGCGCAGCTCAGACCGGAACGAAGCCGCTCTTTATATGAAGAAGGAGGCCGGACGCGAACTCTTTGAATCCCTCTTTGAGATGCGCGAAGAAGTCATCAGTCCGGAAGCGCATAAGAGCGAATGGAACGACATCCTCTCCGAAGTCGGGGTCTCGGCAGAGTCCGCATCTCTTATAAATGCCTCGCTTTGCGAGACTTCGGAAACGAGCCTCGGAAAAAGCGAGCTGCGCAGGATTGTCGAGGAAGCCGGCAGCAGCGGGGAACGTTTTGAAGAGGAATATGAGAAGGTTGCCGGAGACAGGGAGATCCCCGTAAATGCCATCTCAAGTTCAAAGGTCGAGGTAAAAACCGACTCTGCCAGGATTCAGATCCCCGCTGAAAAAGCTGTCTTCATCACGACACGGGTCATAGACGGCATCGAGTATATCCTGATTCCCGTCGACGGAAAAGTCTCTGTGAACGGAACGGAAATCATCATTGATAATAACTGAAAAGAAAAAGAGCATCGCTTAAGCGCGATACTCTTTTTCTTTTTATACTCGCTAACGGAATGCACTGCCGATTGGCAGGCATCCGTTGCTGTATATGCAGTTCACTAAATCATCTGCCTCGGCAGAT
>CACZQS010000134.1 GCA_902783325.1 uncultured Lachnospiraceae bacterium | reverse complement strand
TTCTTTTCCGCAGCTATACGGACGAGTATTTCAATACGTACAAGCATATAAAAGGTTCCGGACTCAAACCGAAGAAGGCGATGGGCCGGATTCGCAGAGCTCTTTCCGAGACCACTCCGGGCAGGCGGGGACTGATTGCCATGGAGATCGCCACGGCATTTGCGGTACTGATGATGTACCCTGTCGTAAAAACAGATTCTCTTGTTGCGCGGAATACGGTGTACTTCTTTATCTCTGCCGGCGACTGGGAAAGAGGATTCAACCTGTTTGCACTGGCCGCAATCGTGCTTCTTCTGCTCAAGGTGATTCTCTTTGTGATTGCCATCCGGCTGGTCCTGGGCCTCTGCTCTGTATTTTCCGGATCAAAAGGGAAAACGATCTTCCGGCTCCTTGCGAACGTCGTGTTATATGTTTCCCTGTTTTTCTTCCTGATTAAGGCGTGTGAATTTCTCGGCTTCAGCCCGACGGCGATCGCGGCCGGCATGGGCTCCCTGGCCCTGGCCATTTCTCTCGGCGCGCAGAATTTTGTCTCCGATATCTTTGCGGGCCTGACCTTTGTGTTTGAGGGAACTGTTCACGTAGGAGATACCATACAGCTCGCGATCCTCGGCGGCTTCATTTATGAGGGCGAAGTGCTGGAAATCGGTGTCCGCTGCATCAAATTGCTGACCAGAGAGGGCGACCTGATTACCTGTCCCAACAGGGAGATCAAGACGATTAAGAACAGCACGCAGATGAACTCCCATGTCATCTGTGAGATAGAGGTTTCTTCGAAATTCTCTGCCGATGAGATCGAACAGATGCTTAAAGATGAGCTTCCAAACGTGGGAAGTACGGACAGAAAGATCCTGAACGGCCCGTTCTACAACGGGATTACCGCGATCGGCAGCGGGACGATGACCCTGTCTTTCAGCGTGGAATGCAAGGAGGAAGATTTCTCCTATGTGAAGGATAAGATTAATTCGTCCCTGCTGCGGATTTTCCGGGATCACGGGTATACGCTCTGATTACAGATAATGCCTGCAGAAATATTGACTTCATCAAACGGGGCGATTTATAATCCTACGGTAACTGTTCAGGGCAGTTACAATCCTATATTTGTTCTGGAAGAAGTATCAAAAATAGCATCAAAAAAATATCAAAACTGAACCATAGTGCGTGACATACAAGAAGGAAGGGAAATGATATGCTGTTTCAGGCACTGAGTAAGATTAAAACGCAGACGATCATCTCGTCTCTGATATTGATGATCGTCGGGCTGCTGATGCTGATCCTCCCCGAGCAGTATGACGGACTGCTTGTGGAGTACCTGGGGTACTCGTTTATCCTGTTCGGCGGGGTGATGATATGGGAGTTTATCGCGAATGAGAAGAAGATTTCTTCCTGGGTTTTTTTTACTGTAGCGCTCCTGCTGCTTTTTATCGGTATTTTTGTTCTCATTTCGGGAAAGGACACGCTGGTCGTGCTCAGTGTGGTTTTCGGAATCTTTCTGATCATAGACGGCGTACACAGTTTCCTCTATGCGATGCTGTATGCGCGCCGCTCGGGAATCAACTGGTGGTGGATCCTGTTGATTCTGTGTGTGCTCCTGATCATAGCGGGGTTGAATATTCTGTTCAATCCGTGGTGGCCGACGGCACACTCTCTTTTGAAGGTAATCGGCGGAGTCCTGCTTTTTGCAGCAGCTGTCGGTATTATAAGACTGATCCTGGTCTGGCCGATCAAGAAGGCGTGAGGAGGGCTTAAAAGATGTCGAATAAAAAGAACGGGAATGTGCCTCAGACGGCAGAGAAGAATCCGGATGTGACAGAGCAGAAAAAGGAAAATGACTGGATGGCGGAGCTGAAAGAAGGTCTGGAGGGCTTCGCGGACCAGCTTACAAAGAGTGCGGCAAAGGATGCGTCCGGAGAGGAAGAAGGCTCTGCGAAGCAGGAAGCGCCCGCCCCCGGCAAGGACGAACTCGCCCGTATGCTGGAGGGGATGAAGGCGGAATTTACCCATACTCCCATGAAGATCACGCCGGATCTGGAGATACTGCTTGCGGATCAGCTCAAGGAAGAAAAAAAGAACAAGAAGCGTTCCGCCCAGATGATCGGCGTTCTTGCCAAACACAACTTCTATGCCAACGGACTCACTCCGGAGGAGCTTCGCACGACACTTGAGGACCTCGGACCGACCTACGTCAAGATCGGCCAGATCATGTCCAGCCGTGTCGATCTGCTCCCGGAGAACTACTGCAAGGAGCTGGAGAAGCTTCGTCAGAACGTGAAGGAGCTGGATCCCGCCATAGCCCGCGCCGTGATCGAGTCGGAGACCGGAAAGAAGATCGAAGAGATCTACAGCGAGTTCCGCGATGAGCCGATCGGCTCGGCCTCCATCGGACAGGTCCACTTCGGTGTGCTCCGCGACGGCACCAAGGTCGTGACCAAGGTGCAGCGCCCGCTGATCGCCGAGATGATGCAGAAGGATTTCGATCTCCTGAAAGGCCTCGGCGGACTGCTCGGAGGCGGAGATTCCTCTTCTTCCGGATCGGATACGATGGACCTCGTGACCATCATCGAGGAATTCGAGAAGGTGACGAAGGAGGAACTGGATTTCCGGATCGAGGCGGCAAACACAAAGTTCTTTAAGGACGTCGTCCTTGCGGACGGGGATGTGACCTGCCCCACAGTGATCGACGAGCTGACGACAGAGCGCATTTTCACGATGACCTTTGTGGAAGGCTGCTCGGTCTCAAAGAAGGACAAACTTCCCGAGAACGGAATAGAACCCATAGAAGCCGGCAGGAAGATTCTGGAAAGCTATGTGAACCAGGTGTTTGATTTCGGCATTTTCCATGCGGATCCTCACCAGGGAAATATCATGGTAAGTCACGGCAAGGTCCACTGGATCGACTTCGGCATGATCGGCCAGATCACCGAAGCGGATATGACCGCGCTCCAGAAGATCGTGATCGGTCTCCTTAAGGGTGACATCGACGCGATGGCCGACGGAGTACTCTCGGTCGGCACCAGCTCTGCCGAGACGGACAGGAATAAGCTCAAAGACGATCTGGAGCGCTTAAGCGCCAAGTACATGAATGTGTCGAGCCTCTCGGACATCGACTTCTCGTCGCTGCTCGGCGAGGTGGTCGATCTTGCCGACAAGCACCATATTGTTCTGCCCGGCAGGTATACGATGCTTGTGAGGTCCTTCCTCGCGATCGAGGGGGTTCTGGAGCAGCTCTGCCCCGAGCTGAACCTGTTCGACGTGATCTCCGACAAGCTGATGGACCGCATGAAGAAGTCCTTCAACCTGGAGCAGGAGGTTCTGTCCCTCGGCAGAGGGCTTCTTGACGTCAGCAGCAAGGTTTCCAGGATACCGCAGCTGATCGCGGACACCTTGAGCGACATCATGAAGGGAAGGCTCAAGATCAACCTGGAGCTGACAGGATATGAGAACCTGGTCGGTGAGGTGACCGGGAAGATTGACGACCTGATCCTGGTGATCGTGGCCTGTGTGCTGTTCTCCGGCGGATGCAGGCTGGCGGGCACACAGATCCGGCCCCTGACTCCGAGCGGAATGCCTCTGATCGCGCTTATTATCCTTCTGGCGGGTATCTCGATGCTCATATTCGCTCTGAGGAGAATCTTTACGAAGAAAAAGAAGAAATAAACGGAAGCCGGACGGGTTTTAAGCAAAGGTTTCATCGTCCGGCTTTCTTTTTGCTTTCCGGGACTGTATTATATATCCAATGGAGGAGGGAGACATATGAACAATATCTTTCAGCTTCTGATGTCGCTCGCATTTGACTCATATAAACCTGTTTATGTGATTGCGAGGGTGCTCTATATTCTGGGGGCCTGGAAGCTTCTCACAAAATCAGGCGTCAAGGGCTGGTGGTCCCTGATTCCCTGGGCAAGAGAATACCAGCTTTCCCGCTGTGCTTCCCGCGAGCCGGAGGGGCGCGTGTACTGCCTGACCAGTGCGGCCATCACGGTGCTGGTCATAGCGGACATCTGCTTCAGATGGAATGCGGAAAATGAGACGATCAGAAGGCTTGCGCCGCTGATCATGGTTGTGCTGATCGCGGTGATGATCATGCACTTCGTCTACAATCTCCGGATCTTCTCCGGCTTCATCGAGGTGTACGGTGTCAGCAAGGCATGGATCATTCTGTGCATCTTTGATGAGCTTCGCTTCATTCCGATGCTGGTCTGGGGATTTGGAAAGAATTACCAGCCGCATTGGAAAGTGGAGGACCTGCAGGCCGAGATGGAGCGTTTGGCGACCCACGGCAGTGCGGCGGTCATGGAGAAAGGACTCACCGTCAATCTCAAGGACCGGCATGTGACGGAATTCTTCCGCAAGCGCTATCTGCTTAAAGACATTCATCTGGCGATCCCGCAGGGGCACATGGTGCTGCTGCTCGGCGGCTCCGGAGCCGGAAAAACGACCTTCATCAACGCCGTTAACGGCTATGAGAAAGCCGATGCCACGGTTCTCCTGAACGGCAGGAACATGTACACCGAATACAAGAAGATGAAGTATGACGTGGGCTTTGTTCCCCAGCAGGAGATGATGCGCAGCAAGGATAAAGTGAGCAGCTCTCTCGCGGATATCGCAAAGCTGCGGCTCTCCGTCGATATTCCGAAGAAGGAATGCAAAAAGAGAGTGGAGAGCGTGATGGATACGTTCGGCCTCATTCCCGTGAAGGGAAATATGGTGGAAAAGCTTTCCGGAGGCCAGAAAAAGAGACTCTCCATTTCCATGGAATTTCTCTCCAATCCGTCACTGTTCATTCTGGACGAACCGGATTCCGGCCTTGACGGCGTGATGGCCAGGGAGCTGTTCATGCAGCTTCGGGAGATCGCGGACACCGGCAAGATCGTGATCGTCATCACGCACACTCCGGACCGCGTGATTGACCTGTTTGACGACGTTATTGTGCTGGCGAAGGACAGCTCCCGAACCGGAAGGCTGGCATTCTACGGAAGTATCGAGGAGGCCCGCAGCTTCTTCGGGAGAGATAAGATGGAAGAGATTGTTAAAGCCGTCAACCAGAAGGAAGAGGGCGGCGACGGACTGGCGGATGAATATGTTTTAAAGTATGCGGAGGTGCAGCATGGCTGAAACAGGCGGAATGACAACCGAGAGGCAGCTGACAGTGCGGCATCGCGGCCGTATTGCGCAGATCGGGATCTTTTTCTGGAAGTTCCTTCGGACCTTTATCTATCAGAGTGACTGGAAGGTCCTCCCCATGGCGGCGCTGATCGCCGGATTAGTCGGATTTGCGCTGGGAGGAGATTTCCGTGTGACGAGGGAGGGCACTCTCACGGGGGCCTTTTCGATCATATGCGTATGCATCTGGAACGGATCCTTCAACTCGATTCAGGTGATCTGCAGGGAGCGCGACGTGGTGAAGAGGGAACACCGTTCCGGCATGCACATCAGCTCCTACATCCTGGCACACATGATGTACCAGCTCATACTGTGCGCACTGCAGACGATCGTGACGCTGATCGTGCTGGATCTGGTCGGCATGAAGTTCCTGGGCGAAGGGCTCTTTACTCCGTGGCTGGCGCTGGATGCCGGAATTACGATGTTTCTGACAACTTATGCCGCTGACCTCATGTCCTTGTGGATTTCTTCACTTGTCCACTCGACCACGACAGCTATGACGATCATGCCCTTCCTGCTGATCTTCCAGCTGATCTTCTCCGGCGGCTTCTTCG
>CACZQS010000133.1 GCA_902783325.1 uncultured Lachnospiraceae bacterium | reverse complement strand
TGTCGACAGCGCATTTGCCTCTTATGACAAGCTCGTGACCGTGCACCAGAGCGAGGCGCTTTCCGACGGGGTGGATGCATGATTATAGATTTTCATACCCATACGTTTCCTTCTAAGATTGCTGGCCGCGCCATCACGACGCTGGCCGGCAACTCTCATACAAAAGCATTTCTTGACGGCACCGACGAAAGTCTTGCCGCCTCGATGAAGCAGAGCGGCATAGACTGCTCCGTGATCCTGCCTGTCGCTACTTCCGACGCTCAGATCGTGAGCATCAACGACTCTGCGGAAAGGCTGCAGGAAGTGCGCAGAAAATCCGGGCTCATTTCCTTCGGGGCGATGCACCCGGATTTCGAGGACTGGAAAAACGAACTGCTCCACCTGAAAAATACAGGCATTAAAGGCATCAAGCTCCATCCCGTCTATCAGAATGTCGACCTCGACGACATTCGCATGCTCCGCATCTATGACCGCTGCGCCGAGCTCGGGCTGATGGTGGTTCTGCATGCCGGATTTGACGTCGGTTTTCCCGGCGTGGACCGCTGCGCCCCGTCAAGATCCCTGCATGCCCTGCGGGAGCTGGCATTTCCCTCCCGAAACAGCCGACAAAACGGATTCCGCTTCATCCTGGCCCACATGGGAGGTTGGCATCAGTGGGATGAAGTGCTCCGTCTCGCTCCCGAGTTCCTCGAGGCAGGCCCGGTTCTTCTTGACACGGCCTTCTCCTGCGGGTCCTTTACCTCTGAGGGAAAGTACTGGAAGCCCTCCGAGACCAGGATGCTGGACTCTCAGCAATTCATGGCTATCGTGAGAGCCTTCGGCACGGAGCGGATTCTCTTCGCCACGGACAGCCCCTGGAGCGACCAGGAAGAGAGTCTAAAGTGGATGCGGTCGCTTCCGCTGACCAAAGAGGAGCTGGATGCCATTCTCGGAGAAAATGCACGAAAGTTGCTTGAACCGCGCAATCAGTCCCCCACTTCTTAGCCGAAGAGGCGTAGGGTCCGGAGGCTGAATGTCCGTTTTGCTATAGTTATAAAAAGAGCCATGAGAAAGATCCTCATGGCTCTGCTTTTATGCTCTTATATGTATTACGCGAAATAACCTGACCGCAGATACCCGGTCTTGGAGCCGTAGCGGACGATGTACCATCTCGAGGAGGGCTGTGAGACGATTGTGACCTCCGCGCCCTGCGGAACCGTATCGATCACGTTGCTCAGCGAAGACGCATCCGCGCTGCTTCTCAGATAAATTGCAGTCTTCACGATGCGGGTGGTCTGGCTGCTTCCGCTGTCTGTTGTGAAGTAGCCGCCGTAGATGTATCCGCTCTTTCCGTTGTAGGTGATCCTGCACCAGTTGTTGCTGGTCCGGGAATACACGGAGACTTTTCCGTAAGCCGGAACGACACCTATGATCGTGCCGTTCTTTGACGGCGTCGACCGGATATAGACTGCCGTCGCCACTTCGCGGACCATCGTCTCGTCGGTGAAATACCCCTGTCTGAGGTATCCCGTCTGTCCCTTATAGGAGACTTTGTACCAGCCGCCGCTTGCTGACGTCCCGAGCACGGTCACTTTCTCTCCGCCTTCGATCGCGCGGATCCTGGAGTAATTCGTGCCGGGGCCGGTGCGGAGCCAGATGGCCGTCGCTGTCGTCTTTGTCGTTCCGGTAGAGCTTCCGCCCCCTCCGGTGGACTTCAGATACTTGGTCGGAAACCATCCGCCGTAGGCCTTGTTTCCGCGGTAAACCACCTTCGTGTACTTTCCGTCGGAAACACCGGCAGTCACCGTCTTGCCCTTCGGAATCTTCACGATCTTTGTCGTCTTCGAGCTCGGGCCCGTCCTGAGGTAAGCAGCCTTCGTGGTTTTCATCGTCACGCTCGCCTGCGCGGTGACCGCGCCAAACATCAGTACTGCCAGCATGCCAAGCACAACTGCCGCAACGCGAAATGCCGTCATTCTCTTCTTCATACCAGTTTCCTCTCCTCCCAAAACAAAGCTTTATACTTCAAGAAAATGCAGCGGCCACTCCCCAAAAAGCCTGCTGTTCATTGCCCCTCTGTCATTCTTCGTCAAGATAGTCGCCGAGCACCCATCCTTCATAAGTCACTCCGTCAGATTTATACCTCACCTTGTACCAATCTCCGGACTTGGCGGCAAGCGTCACGGTCGCCCCTGACGGTATCACGGTGACCACGCTGTAGGTGGTGCCTTTTCCGCTTCTCATCCGGACATATGCGGTCGTCACTCTTGTCACGGAACTATCGGGATCCGACGGGGAAATATCCGTATCGGAAGCGAAATACCCTCCCAGTATGTAACCGGTTGTCGTTCCTGCTTTAATCTGGTACCACTGCTTGGATACCGACTTGTACACCCTGACCACGGTATTCGGGTTCAGGATGCGGATCACGTTGTCCTCTTTGGTCGAGCAGCTGCTCCGGAAATTGATCTTGGTCGCGATGGTCTCCGTCACGTAGTCCGTCTTCGTCTCGTTCGTGAAATAGCCTTCCTTGACGTACCGGACCTTGCCTTTGTACCTGACCTTATACCAGTTTCCCGAAACCCCGATAACCTTGATCTTCTTGCCCTTCTTCAGTGTGCCCGCCACGTTGGAGGCACTCACGGATTTCGATGTGCGGATGTACAGATCCTGGGCCGCATACTTATAGGCACGGCCGCTTCCCGTCTGCTTGTCGGTCCGGAAGAAGCCGTTGCGGATATATCCGCTGCTGTAATCGTCCCAGGCGACGTTCACCCATCCGTCAGCACGCTCTCCCAGGATCGTGACTTCCGAGCTCGCCGGAATGACGTCCAGATCATTGTTCGCCGTCACCTTCGGTGATGAGCGGAGCGTCAGGCTGATGGCAAGAACCCTTGTAACCGTATTGTCGGAAAGGTCCTCATCGTCTTCATCCGTAAAGTAATCGCCGCAGACATAGCCGGTTTTGGAGCCGTAGGACACTTTGTACCAGCCGTTTCCCGCGTCGGAAAGCACCTGGACAACATTGCCCTTCTTTACGATCTTGATCACGGAATCAACGGTTTTTACTCTCTTCTTGGTGCGGATCGCCGTATTGGCCGTCACCTGCGCATAACCAGCTTCCACCCAGTCCGTGTCAGCCGACACAGCACCGGCGAATACTGCAGTAAAAAGCAGACAAATGAGCGCAGCCAGACAATACCGCATAGACTTTCGCTTCATATTTTGCTATACCTCCATGTCAAACAACAAAGCTGTGGATCCGTTTTCTCTTCACCACTCAATACAGGATACCACATTTCCGTAAAAAGAGAAAGCTTGAAAAAGGCCCGCGCGGATGCGCAGGCCTTCTTAATATCTGGAGATAGTGGGATTCGAACCCATGACCTCTTGAATGCCATTCAAGCGCTCTCCCAACTGAGCTATACCCCCATCAGTTCCGACAGATAGTTTAGCACGAATCAGGGCACATGGCAATGCCGTTTTTAATCTTCTTTCCTGTCTTCTTTTTTCTCTTCTTTTTTCTCTTCTTTCTTCTTTTCTTCCTTCTTCTCAGCTTCTGCCGTCTTCTCTGCTTCTGCCGTCTTCTCTGTCTCTGCCGTCTTCTCTTTGGCATCGTCCGGACTGCCGCCGGCCTCCCGGTCCATCAGGTCCTCCAAGGTGATGGTCATCATGTCGACCTGGCTCGGATTCTCGATTGACGCGATGCGGCGGGCCTGGTTCGTGATGATGTCCTCGAACAGGTTGCGGACCTCACGCGCGTTCGCAAAGTTCTCCGTCTTTTCTATCTTGCGGGCCACGATCATCTCGCGGACATGCTTCTGGACATCCTCGGCCAAAATATAGTCATACTTCCTGCAGTTCATGAGGAAGATTTCCTCGAGCTCGTCCACCGTGTAGTCCGGAAATTCGATGTACTTGTTAAAACGGGACTTAAGGCCGGGATTGCTGTTGATAAATTTCTCCATCGGCTTCGTGTAGCCGGCGACGATCACGACGAGATCGTCCCGGTGGTCCTCCATCGCCTTCAGGATCGTGTCGATCGCCTCCTGCCCGAAGGCATCGTCCTTCTGGGCAAGAGAATAAGCTTCATCGATAAACAGGACGCCGCCGAGGGCTTTTTCGATCTGCTCCTGTGTCTTCAGCGCGGTCTGTCCGACATATCCCGCGACCAGACCGGAGCGGTCGACCTCCACCAGCTGTCCCTTCTCCAGAACGCCGATCTGCTGGTACAGCTTCGCCAGAATGCGCGCCACCGTCGTCTTGCCCGTGCCGGGATTGCCCGTAAAAACGAGGTGCAGCGAGACCGGGACGGACTTGAGGCCCTGGTCCTTTCTCATTTTCTGTATGCGGACAAAATCGGTGAGCTCGCGTACATCATGCTTGATTGTCTTAAGGCCGATCAGCTTATCCAAAGTTTCAAGCGGATCCTCTTCCTCCCCGGCG
>CACZQS010000132.1 GCA_902783325.1 uncultured Lachnospiraceae bacterium | reverse complement strand
TTTGTCTTGTCGACGGACTGCGCTCTTGAGCCTTCGGCAATAATGTCCAGCTGTTTGCTGAAGCGCTCCAGCTCGTCCAGATCGTGCAGGGAATAAATCCTGTAGAATTCATTCTGGATCTTCACGACTTCGCGCTTGTTGTCGAGGCGGTACAGGTTTTCGATGCTGCGCAGGATATCTTTCACGAGATTTACTTCAATCTGGCTGTCGATCTGGGCATCCATGATTTCGGAGCGAACCCTCGACATTTCCTGATCAAGCATCTCGATCGCGTCGGAGGCTCTCGTGAGCTTTTCCACGATGTATTGCGGGATGCTCCCTTTGTATTTGTACTGAAGGGAATGCTCCGTGGTCGCCCAGAAGTTCATGGCCATCGTCCGGATCTGGATCTCGACCTGGAGCGTCTTCGGGCTGTCGATCGTCTGCACGGTGTACCAGACGATGAGATGCAGCGAACGGTATCCGCTTTTTTTCTGGTTCGCCAGATAATCCTTCCGGCTGCGGATTTCCATATCCGTCCTGCGCTCGATAAGAGAGGCCACTTTCTCGATGTCCTCGACGAACTGGCAGATAATGCGTATTCCCGCGATGTCCTCGACTTCCTCCTCGAGCCGCTCGAAGGAAATCCCCTTATTCTGCATCTTGTCAAGAATGCTGGCCACGGTTTTCACGCGGCCGCTCACGCTTTCAATCGGCGAATAGAGGTTCTTTCCGCGATGCTCTTCTCTTACATTCCGGAACTTTACGAGAAGCTCCGATACCGCCTGCTCGTACGGATCAAGCAGTTCTTTCCACAGTTGTATTTCCATAGTTCCACCACACTATCTGTTCTTCCGGTGCTTCATTTAAGCTCGGCGAGAAGTGCGAGCAGGAACTCCCAGACACGCTTCGTCGAGGAGACGGACAGCTTCTCGGAAGCGGTATGGATGTCTATGATATCCGGTCCGATGGAAACTACGTCAAGACCTTTGATCTTCTTCGTAAAAATGCCGCATTCCACACCGCCGTGAACGACCTCGACGACCGCTTCTTTCCCGAACATGCGGCGGTAAAGCTCCGTCATCCTGGATTTGAGCGGGGATTCATCGTGATACTGCCACTCCGGGTACTGCCCGCTCAGCTTGAAATCAGCTCCGGCAAAGGCAGCGAGAGCTTTAAACTCATGGAGGAGAGCCCTGAGCCCGGATCCCACCGCGCTGCGGGGCAGGCTGCCGCAGACAAATTCCGTGTCCGTGGTGCGAATGATCCCGAGATTCGTGGAGGTTTCCGCGAGCTTCGGGAAAAGTCCGTTCCGCTTCCTGAGTCCGTGCGGCATCATAATCAGGAGAGAGATGACCTTGTCCTGGCTGCTGACATCCAGCACCTGGAAGCGGCGCGGCTGCCCTTTCGCGATATGGACAACGAAGTCATCGTCAATTCCCTGCATCTCACCGCGCACGGCGGCCTGGAACTGTTCGGCGAACTTCTCTATTTCTGCATATTCGTCCTCATCCGCGACCAGATGTGCTTTCGCGGACACGGCGATGGCATTATCCTTCTCTCCTCCCGAGATCCGCTCGATCGAGAAAGGAACCACATCTGAGAGCTCATATAAAAAACGGCCCATCAGCTTGTTGGCGGAAGCTCTCCCGCTCGCGATCATTTCACCTGAATGCCCGCCCTTAAGGCCCTCCAGGGTCACCACCACCGGAGTGCCTGTCACGGAGGCTCTCGAGATCGGAAGAACCAATTCGGCCAATGCTCCGCCGGCACAGCCGCAGGTAAAGATTCCTTCGTGCTCCGAATCGAGATTGACCATGGTCTTTCCGCTTAAGATCGATGCGTCAAAAGCATTGGCTCCCAGCATGCCGACCTCTTCATCCGCCGTGAAGAGACATTCAAGAGGAGGATGCGGAATCGTATCGCTCTCCAAAATGGCGAGCATATAGGCAACGCCTATTCCGTCATCGCCGCCCAGAGTCGTGCCGTTTGCATGGATCATATCCCCGTCGACGGCGAGCTTCAGTCCGTCCTTATGGAAATCATGCTCGACACCTTCAGCCTTCACGCACACCATATCCGTGTGCGCCTGCAGGATCACGGCCGGAGAATTCTCATAGCCTTCCGTGCCGTCCGCAAAGATGACGACATTTCCGTAGGAATCCCTGACTGAGCGAAGACCTCTTTTTTCGGCAAATGCCACAAGATAGTCCGCTGCGGCAGAGATATCATAAGATCCGTGGGGGATAGCCGCATACTCTTCGAAATAATACAATACTCTCTCCGGCTCGAGACCTGACAAGATACCCATATGATTTAACCTCCTGGTTCTGAATTAAGACAGCCTGCTCCGTGCTTTGCGCTTCAATAAATCTGTGAAGAATAAAAAAAGAGGAACGTTCTTTATGCCGAACGTTCCTCAAATGCTTTAATTTCAGGATCTGATGTTGTCGTCATCCAGATCATCAAGATCATCCAGATCGTCGAGGTCATCCAGATCACCCAGATCGTCGGCTCCATCATACTTATAATTGTCTTCGTACTGGCTTTCCTCACTCGAATACTCGGCAGGGTTGTGACCGGTCTGCGGTGAGAGCTCCTGACGGTTCTGCTTGACGGTGGTATACGCGCTCTGGAGCGACTGGATCAGTCCGTTGTAGCGCTGTCCTGCGTCATCGATGGTGGAACCAAGGATATTGGCCAGGTTTGCCAGCATATCATCAGTATAGGTAATCGCCGAATAGCGGATGTTGTTCGCGTCCTGCGTCGCGGAATCGACGATGCCCTGGGCCTGCTGGTTAGCCTTATTGATCGTGTCATTTGCCTGGGCGTAAGCCTGCTGCATGACTTCGTGCTGGCTTACCATCTCCTTGGCCCGCGCCTCGGCACTCGCGATAATCCCGTCGGCCTTGGACTGCGCATCTGCCAGAATCGCATCCTTGTTGGAGATGATTTTCTGATAGCGCTTGATCTCGTCCGGTGTCTTCAGCCTCAGCTCCCTGAGCAGCTCCTCCAGTTCTTCTTTGTTCACAACGATCTTGGTCGTGGAAAGAGGCTGGAACTTACAACTGTCAATATACTCTTCGATTTCTTCAATGATCTGCTCAATTCGGCTGCTCATACTGTAACTATTCTCCTTCAAAATATACTTTCATTGCAGGTTAAGCTTTTCCCTCATCTTTTCTGCCACATAAGGAGGGACAAAGCTCGAGATGTCTGTGCCGTAGGCGGCTACTTCCTTCACCGTTGTAGAGCTCAGATAAGCGTATTCCAGTGACGTCGTCAGAAACATCGTGTCGATATCCGGGCAAAGAACCCTGTTCGTCTGCGCCATCTGCAGCTCATATTCAAAATCCGTAATCGCCCTGAGTCCCCTTACGATTACCCGGGCTCCGCAGGACTTTGCGAAATCTACAGACAATCCATTAAAGGATCCCACAACAATATTGGGAATCCCACCTGTGACTTCCTTAAGTATATTAACACGTTCCTCAATAGAAAACAACGGAGTTTTTGCCGAATTGCGCAGAACACCTACGACGACCTGATCAAACTGCTGGGAAGCCCGCCGTATAATATCCAGATGTCCGTTCGTGCACGGATCAAAGGTTCCGGGATATAGAGCAATGTGCATTTTTTAGTCCCTGTCTTTCATTTTCTTACTGCCCGTCTGCGAAGAAACAGATGAGAGCTCATGGAATAGATCTTATGTTTGATCACCTCATATCCGAGGCTCTCCAGATAGGAAAAATCCGTCCTCGGATCCGCTTCGACGACAATCAGCCCGTCTTCGGCAGGCAGAGTGCTGTCACTCAGATAAGTGAGCACATCCTTCTCGAGCCCGTGCCGGAAAGGGGGATCCATAAAGATGATGTCGAAAGGTTCACCGCCTTCGAGCTGCATCAGATTAAGGGCCACATCTCCTTTCATAATAGAGGCGCGGTCGATCAGCCTGGTAAAAGTAAGGTTTTCTTCAATCAGCTTCTGTATCTTCCTGTCTTTTTCGACAAAACAGGCATACGAAGCACCCCTGCTGAGGGCTTCGATTCCGATAGAGCCGGTCCCGGCATAGAGGTCCAGAAATCTGCACCCCGGAATATAAGTCTGCAGGATGTTGAACAGAGTCTCCTTCGTCCTGTCTGTGGTGGGACGGACGTCCATCCCCTTGACGGTCCGAAGAGGCATGGACCTGGCACTGCCCGCGATCACCCTCATGGGATATCACTGCTCCGGATATCGATTCTCCAGTCCAGATCGCCGCGCCCCAGTCCCAGAATAAGCATCTCGGCTGTCGCGATGTTCGTCGCGAAAGGAATGGTATTCTGGTCGCATGCGAAAAGAACGTTCTTGATATCCGGCTCCTTCGGCTCGATCATGGACGGATTATAAAAAAAGATCACCATATCCATCGCGCCGCGTTCGATCATCTCGGTGAACTGCTTATCTCCCCCTAAAGAAGCAGGGAGAAACTTGTGAACACGGAGGCTTGTGACCTCTTCGATCCGCCTGCCGGTCGTTCCGGTCGCGTAAATGTCGTGCCGCGACAGGATTCCCTTGTAAGCAATGCAGAAATCTTCAATCAATGTACGTTTGCTGTTATGTGCAATGATTCCAATATTCATTATTTCCCTCTCTGCCGCATAAGGCTTCGATTCGTCGGGTTTTCCAATCGGTATAATCATTATAACACACAATACCGGCGTTTTGTACAAATTTTTTCGGCACCTTACCGTTTTTTATACTTTATTAACGAAAACTTTACAAAAGGGCTGTTCTTCATAGCGTCATATTGCTCTCTTCCGCATTTAAGTAGGCATTCAGCCTCTCCTTAAGGAGCGCATTTGGCGGTGAAAGAAGCCCCGGGTCATCGGCCATAAAGCTGGCCGCGGCCTCGCCTGCCGTCCTGAGAATGTCCGCGTCGCGCGCGGGATCCGCAAGGGCAAACCTCGCATCACCGCTCTGCCGGATCCCGAGCAGGTCGCCCGGTCCTCTTAAGAGAAAGTCCTTCTCCGCGATCACGAAGCCGTCATCGCTGTCTTTGAGAATCTGGAGTCTTTCACGGATCTTTTCGGAGTCCTGACCGGCCATAAAGATGCAGTAGGACTGGTACTCTCCTCTTCCAACCCGGCCTCTCAGCTGATGAAGCTGGGCCAGCCCGAATCTCTCGGCATTTTCTATGAGGATCACAGTAGCGTTGGGAACGTCGACTCCGACCTCCACCACGGTTGTGGAGACGAGAAGATCCGTCCCGCCGCCGGCGAATTCTTCCATGACGCGGTTCTTTTCCTCCGGCTTCATGGAGCCGTGGAGCGCGGCCGCAGTCCTTCCGGGAAGCTCTTTTTTGAAGGCCCGGAACTCCTCGGCGACATTTGCGATATCCAGCTCCTCGGATGGCTCGATCATGGGACAGATCACATAAGCCTGCCGTCCCTCGCCGATCTGTTTGTCGATAAAGCGGATCGCTTTCTCCCGATAGGAGCTGTCCACCACCGCGTTCCGGATCGGGAGCCTCTTTGCGGGAAGCTCGTCGATGACGGAGATGTCCAGATCACCGTAATAGATCACGCCGAGTGTCCTCGGAATCGGTGTCGCGCTCATGACGAGGGTATGCGGCATCCGCCCCTTCTGGGACAGGGCTTCCCGCTGCCTCACCCCGAAGCGGTGCTGTTCGTCCGTGATGACAAGTGCGAGATCTTTGAACTCCACGCCCTCCTGGAAAAGCGCATGTGTGCCTATGACGGCATTTGCCTCTCCGCTTTCGATGCGGCTTAAGACCTCCTTCCTCTTAGCCCCTTTTACGGAGCCTGTGAGAAGCACCGGCTCGGGAAAAGACAGCTGCAATGCTTCTTTGAGCTGCATCAGCTTCTCATAGTGCTGGGAGGCCAGCACTTCGGTCGGAGCCATGAAGGCGCTCTGGTATCCGTTGAGGGCGGTCATCATCATGGCTAGAAATGCGACGATGGTTTTCCCGGAGCCGACGTCCCCCTGCAGGAGGCGGGACATCACGCGCGGTTTCGTGAGGTCACTCTCGATCTCGCGCCAGGCCCGCATCTGGGCCGAAGTGAGTTTGTAGGGAAGAGCCGCGATCACGTCTTCGCAATCCCAGACCGCTTTCATCGAAAATGCAGTGTGCTCCTCGTCGCTTTTGTCCTTCAGCGTGCGGATCGCCATGATGAACAGGAAGAACTCGTCGAAAACAAGTCTTCGCCTCGCCCCTTCGAACACTTCTGCATTTTCGGGAAAATGGATCTTCCTCAGGGCTTCCGTCTCATCCATAAGCCCGAGCAGATGGAGGAAGGATTCGGGCATAAACTCGCTGCAGACGGAGGGCTCCTTGTCCAGTACCTCCCGGACCGCTTTGGCTATCATTTTGCCCGTCAGCCCTTTTGTGAGTCCGTACACGGGCACGAGACTTCTTTCAAGGGAGGCGTACTTCTCCGGAGTGATGATCTCCGGGTGATCCATCACGAGCTGGCCGTTCTTTTCGCGGACGGTTCCCCGGAAGATGTACTCTGTACCTTTCCTGACTACGCTCGCGATAAACGGCGCGTTAAACCACGTCGCGCGGATGCGGGAATGTCCGTCCGCAAGTGTTGTGGTCACGATGGTCATCTTCTGAAAATGGCGCATCACCACATCTCCCGCCGCCGCCCTCACGGCGCATTTCTGCCCGACGCAAACAGCGCCGACCTGGATCGGCGCTGTGTATTCATCATAACCAAGCGGGTAGTAGCGGACAAGATCTTCTGCTGTAAAGACACCCACCTTATGAAAAAGCTCTTCGGTTTTCGGCCCTATGCCCTTGATATCCCGCAGCTTCAAGCGTACTTTTTCCTGATAAACTCGTCGATGCCTTTAGCGCCGGCTTTTCCGGCACCCATGGCAAGAATGACGGTTGCAGCTCCGGTGACCGCATCGCCGCCGGCAAAGACGCCGTCTCTGGAGGTGGCGCCATTTTCCTCGTTGGCGATAATGCACTTTCTCTTGTTCGTGTCAAGCCCGATCGTCGTGGAGGCGATCAGCGGGTTCGGAGAGGTTCCGAGGGACATGATCACGGCGTCACACTCCATCTCGAATTCCGATCCCTCGATGGGCACGGGACGGCGTCTGCCGGATGCGTCCGGCTCTCCGAGCTCCATGCGGATGCAGCGGATGCCCGTGACATAGTCGTTTTCATCCGTGAGGATTTCCACCGGATTCGTGAGGACGTCGAACTTGATTCCCTCTTCCTTCGCGTGATGCACTTCCTCTGCTCTGGCGGGGAGCTCTGCCTCGGAACGGCGGTAGACGAGGTGGACGTCCGCACCAAGCCTCAGCGCTGTTCTGGCGGCGTCCATGGCCACGTTGCCTCCGCCCACGACGGCGACCTTCTTCGCCTTGTAGATCGGAGTGTCGTAATCGTCGCGGAAAGCCTTCATCAGGTTGTTTCTGGTCAGATATTCATTTGCGGAGAACACGCCGTTCGCATTTTCTCCGGGGATTCCCATGAACATCGGGAGGCCTGCGCCCGAGCCGATGAAGACGGCCTCAAAGCCCTGCTCAAACAATTCGTCAAGAGATTCCGTGCGCCCGATGATGACGTCTGTCAGAATCTTGACGCCTAAGGATTTGACATTTTCCACTTCCTTCGCGACCACTTCGTCCTTCGGAAGACGAAACTCGGGGATGCCGTAAGTCAGCACGCCGCCGGCTTTGTGCAGCGCCTCAAAGATGGTGACGTCATACCCTAAGCGGGCCAGATCGCCGGCACAGGTGAGGCCTGCGGGACCGGCTCCGATGACCGCGATCTTGTGGCCGTTCTTTTCGCAGGATACCTCGGGCTTTATGCCTTTCTCTCTCGCGTAGTCCGCGACGAACCTCTCCAGCTTTCCGATGGAGATGGCCTCTCCTTTGAGGCCGCGGATGCATTTTCCTTCACACTGCGTCTCCTGCGGACATACGCGGCCGCAGACCGCCGGAAGGGAGCTGTCCTTCGAGATAATCTGATAGGCCGCTTCGAAATCCTTCTCTTTTACTTTCGCGATAAATTCATTGATATGGATGTTGACGGGGCAGCCCTCGATGCACTTGGCATTTTTGCAGCTGAGGCAGCGGGAAGCTTCCGCCACCGCTTCTTCCTCGTTGTAGCCGTAACAAACTTCGTCAAAATTCGTGCCGCGCACTTTTGGATCCTGTTCCCTGACAGGAATCTTTTTCAATACATCTCCCATGGAAGTCCCTCCTCTATAAGCAATAGTTTTTCCTGACTCACTCCGGTCGGATGCGAATCCCGTAACCTCATGCTTTCTGCATTCGCTAACGGGATTCAGCTCCTTTTCAGCAGTTGCCGCAGCCGCCTTCATGCGTCCGGCCTTCTTCATATCTGAGCTTTGCCTCACCTTCCTGTGTCTTGTACATCTGGGCGCGCTTCATGCACTCTGCCCAGTTGATCTTGTGGCCGTCGAATTCCGGCCCGTCGACACAGGCAAACTTGATCTCTCCGCCCACGGTGAGACGGCATGCGCCGCACATCCCGGTTCCGTCCACCATGATCGGGTTCATGGAAACGATGGTCGGAATCTTGTGCTTTTCCGTCGTGAGGCAGCAGAACTTCATCATGATCATGGGGCCGATTGCCACACAGTGATTATAGGTCTTTCCCTCGGCGACCAGCTCGTCGATCACGCTTGTGACAACGCCTTTATGCATATAGGAGCCGTCGTCGGTCGTGATGTACAGATTCCCGGCAACGGAGCGCATCTTGTCCTCGTAAAAGAGAAGATCCTTCGTGCGGCATCCGATAATGACGTCGGCCTGAATTCCTCTCTCGTGAAGCCACTTGACCTGGGGATAGACGGGAGCCGTTCCCACGCCGCCGCAGACGAAGAGGAACTTCTTGCTTTTCAGCTCTTCCTCGCTCATGTCGAGGATGTCGGAAGGCCTTCCTAAGGGTCCCACGACATCCGCAAACGCGTCTCCTTCTTCCAGAGCGGCGAATTTCTCGGTGGAAGCGCCGACAGGCTGAAATACGATCGTCACGGTTCCTCTTTCGGCGTCGTAGTCGCAGATCGTGAGCGGGACGCGCTCGCCGACCTCATCTGCTCTGACAATCAGGAACTGTCCGGGTTTCGCGTGTGCGGCGAGAAGCGGCGCTTCTACGACCATTTCCCAGACAACTGCGCTCAGCTGTCTTTTCTCCACAATTCTGTACATGTGTTTCCTCCGTTTAGTAAAAATTGCATGTCACCTTATTCCTGATTTGGCAGTCAGAGTTTCCGACAACCAAATCATGTATCAGCCGCCGGTATGACAGCTGTAAAGCACGTTTGGCGATCAGGGAGCGGCGGCATCGGCCGCGCGCTTCACGTTGTAGACGGATGTTGTTGTATCGCTCCGGATCCCCTTGTCGTTGATGAAGACCGCTTTGTAATACCATGTGCCGGCTTCGAGCATGACGGGATCCGTATAGAGAATACTTGTCTCGTCAGGTTCGGTGCTGTCCGTCGTGTAATAGATCTTCCCGATGCCGTCGGCGCTCATGCTGAGCATGGTCCCGACGATATAGGTGTTGCCGTTCATAAGGCTCATCCGGGGCGGATTGGCCAGGTATGCGCTGTAGGCTGAGCGCAGGTCCTCCGGACAATTGCCGCTCACGATCTCGGAAATCCGGCTGTTGAGGTTCGCTTCCTCCAGATTGTGAAGCAGCGCGGAAAGAACGGTCCTGGAATCGCTGTGCTCCTCGTGAAGCTCCTCAAGAAGAGTCACCGCCTCGGGAAGACGTCCGCTTTCGGCGAGAAGCTCGGCTTTTTTCATGGGAATGTCCACGGAGCGTGTGGACGACACGCTAAAAGCTTTATCGAGAAATGCGATGGCTTCTTCGATATTTCCCGCACTCCGGGCTTTCTCCGACTGCACGAGCAGATATCCCGGATTTGCCTCATTGGTCTTATCGATCTGCTTCCACGCAAAGAAAGACATGACACCGGCGATCCCGGCGATCAGAATGAGATCCAGGACCACTCTCCAGGGCTTTATTCTGTTTCTCTTTCTCCGCTCGGCGGCCTCCGCTTCCCTTTCCCGTCTCTCCCGCTCCAGTTCCTCTTCTTCCATGCGCTTCTGCACGCGCTGCATGTCTACGGAACTGTATTCGGGAACCAGCTGCACTTCTTCTCCGCAAAACTTACAGTACAGCTGTCCTTCAGGAATCTCGGAACCGCAATTTCTGCAAATCATACCGTCAGATATTCCTCAAATTCCTCCATCGTCATCAGGATCTTACGGGGTTTTGTTCCCTCTTCCCCTCCGACGACGCCTGCCTCCGCGAGCTGGTCCATAATCCTGGCCGCGCGGTTGAATCCGATTTTAAATGCTCTCTGCAGCATCCCGATGGATGCTTTGTCCTTTTCGATGATGAGACGTCCGGAATCCGCAAAGTACTCGTCGTGCTCGTTGTCTTCCGAAGAAGAACCGGGGGCAGAGGCAACGATGGTGCTGCTGATCTGCTCTTCCACGTCCTTGCTGTATTCCACGGCCTGAGTCTGTGAGGTGAGGTACTCGACGACCTCCGTGATGTCCTCATCCGACACATAGGCGCCCTGCACGCGGGCGGGCTTCGGATACCCCTGCGGGTAGAACAGCATATCGCCTTTTCCGAGAAGCTTCTCCGCTCCGTTCATATCCAGAATCGTGCGGCTGTCGATGCCGCTCGTCACCGCGAGAGCGATGCGGGACGGCATATTGGCTTTAATGAGTCCCGTGACGACGTTCACGGAAGGGCGCTGCGTGGCGATGATCAGGTGAATGCCGGCGGCGCGGGCCAGCTGGGCCAGACGGCAGATCGCGTCCTCCACTTCGGAGGAAGCCACCATCATGAGATCCGCCAGCTCGTCAACGATGACAATAATCCTGGGCATGGAGGGAATCACTTCCGCCTCGTCCAGTTCCCTGTTCATCTTCCGGATCCTCTCGTTATAGGATTTGATATCCCGCACACCCGGGTACGCGGCAAACTTATTATAGCGCTCCGTCATCTCCTGAACAGCCCAGTTCAGCGCTCCGGCCGCCTTCTTGGCATCCGTCACGACAGGGATCAGGAGATGCGGGATTCCGTCGTAGATCTTCAACTCCACGACTTTGGGGTCGATCATGAGGAATCTGACGTCATCCGGCGTGCATCCGTACAGGATACTCATGATTAAAGTATTGATGCAGACGGACTTACCGGAACCGGTCGCACCGGCGATGAGAAGATGCGGCATTTTCTCGATATCCGCAATAATCGGACGTCCGCCGATATCCTTACCAACCGCAAACGGGAGCTTCGCCCTGCTGTTTTTGAATTCCTCGCAGTCGATAATGTCATGAAGCATCACGGGCGCGACTTCCTTGTTCGGGACTTCGATGCCCACAGCGGCTTTTCCCGGGATCGGAGCCTCGATCCGGATCTCGGAGGTCGCCAGATTCAGCTTGATGTCATCCTGCAGATTCACAATGCGGCTGACCTTTACGCCCATCTCGGGCTGCAGCTCGTATCTGGTTACGGTGGGACCGCGGCTCACATTGACGACCTTGACATTGACTCCGAAATTCTGCAATGTCTGCTGCAGCTTGGAGGCCGTGTCCATCATATACTTTCTGGAATCCCCCTTCGGGGTCTTTCCTTTTGTGAGAAGCTTCACGGGAGGCAGGCGGTATTCCGGCTTTGCGGAAGGCTCCTGCGCGATCTCGGAGCGGATTTCGTCGATTCCTTTGCTGCGCTCTTCGGGCGTCGATTCCTTTGCCTTTTTGGGCTTCTCCGCGGGGATGTCCTGCTTCTCAGCATTCATGTCCGCGCCGCCCATGCTTAAGGGTTCCGCGAAAGGAACCGCTTCTTCTTCCATGGAAGACGGTATCTCCAGACCTCCGATTTCCAGATCGAGCGGATCCGCGCTCAGCGGCGTATCTGCATCCCCGCTTTCTTCCTCTTCGAAGCGGATCTCATTGCGTCTCAGGAATGACGGCATCGCAAATACGGCGCTCTCCTGAGCTTTTTCAGCTTTTTTCGGCGCCGGAGCGGTCTTCTCAGTCTTCTTTTTGTCCTTCTCAAGAGTCACGCGGCGAAGAGGACTTGCCCCGTAATCCTCATCCAGATCGACATAGTCCTCGCCTTCGTCGTCGTCTTCTTCCTCTTTTGATTTTCGTCTTGAGACCCGTCTTTCCAGTGAGGCCCGTCTTTCTTTTCTGATGATCTGCGACTGCTTCCTCTTAAGGGAGGCCGCGCGGGCAGCGTGTCTGCTTTTCGTCCCGAACTCCGTGAGCAGCGGCTTCTGCGTGAGAACGATGGCTGCGATCACAAGTCCGGCAACGGTCAGCACATAAGCCCCTACGTTGCCGAGAAGCGATCCGCATCCGTATACAGTTATACCGCCAAGGAACCCGCCGCCGGTGTGATCCTCCGCGCTGATCCGGTACAGATCTGCAATCGGGGTATCCTTGTGGAACCCCAGCGTGAGCAGCTGAAGAAAAGCGCACAAAAACACAAACAGGAGGATCAGTCCTGCCGTTTTCCTTATTATCAGCGGGTTTTCCCGGTTCGCCACAAAAAATGCGTACCCGAAAAACAGCGCAAAAGGAAGGACATAAGCCATAAGCCCGAAACATCCGAACAGTACATTGCTTACTGTGTTGCCGACCTGTCCCACAAGCCCGATGTTCCCCAGCAGCATCAGAATTGCGATGACTGCGACAACCAGTATGCGGATTTCCTGTCCGACCCTGTAATCGGTAAGGACTTCTTCCTTCTTTTTAACCGTGTTTGTTTTCGCACTTCCGGTCCGGCTCCGGCCGGAGGCGCCGCTTTTTCCGGAACGGGAAGTTCTTTTTCCGCTTCCGGAACTGCTGCTCCTCCTCGAAGAGGACGTGCCCCCCGATCGTGAGGATGCCGCAGAACTGCGTTTCTTCGTAGTGCCTGATGCCATTTATACCCCCGCAAAGATCTCCCGCTCATCTTGGAACCGCCAAAAATCCCATAAAGATTTCCGGCGCCGCACCCCTTCAAAATGCGGTCTTTCCTAAAGCAGGAAACCCGTTAATACCGACACAATGCCGGCCGCAAAACTATAATACGCAAACCCCTTGAATGATCTTGTCTGAACCAGGCGCAAAAATGCGCGCATCACAAAGACTCCGCAAACAGCCGCCGCCACGGTGCCTGCCAGACACTGGAAAAGAACGGGAACCGTGAATCCGCCGCCTTGAACGGCATGGATCAATTCGGCAATCAGGGCTCCGGCCGATACCGGAAGCAGCATGAGAATCGAAATCCTGAGAGCTGTTTTTTTGCTGAAGCCGCTTAAGATTCCGCCGGACCAGGTGAGCGCAAAACGGGAAATTCCCGGAATCACGGAAAATCCCTGCGCGATGCCGATCAGGAGAAACTTGCTGACCGGCACATCCTTGGGCATCTCGCTTCTGGGCTTCAGCATGGATGATACAAGAAGCGTGATGCCTGTCAGAAGAAAGCCGATCCCGGCGATCATCACATTTGTCATAAGTCCGCCGCCGAAGCACATGAACAGAAATCCTATGCCTGCCGTCGGAATGGAAGCTGCAAGAAGCTCTATCACAAGACGGCGGTAATTCGTCCGGACCAGCTTTTTGTATTCGGGATCCGTGCCCTTGAACACGGAGAGGAGGAATTCCTTCAGATTCCCTGCGATCTCGGAGATCAGCCGCCCCGTCTCCAGAAGAAGACGGACCACATCTCTTCTCATGACGATGATCACGGCGATCATCGTGCCTGTATGAACGAATACATGAAACAGCAGTGCAGGTGCCCTGAACGCCATGATATGTTCAAGGACAACCAGATGTCCGGTGGAACTGACCGGAAGAAATTCCGTAAGTCCCTGCACGATGCCAAGAAGTATAGCCTTCAAATATTCCATCGGAATCCGGATTACTCCTCTTCGTCCCAGTTATGATAGACATTCTGCACATCGTCGCTCATCTCAAGCAGGTCAAGGATCTTATTAAGAGAAGCGATGGCTGCGGGATCTGTAAGGGATACATAGTTCTGCGGGATCATGGTGACTTCCGCTTCCGCCATCGGGATGCCTTCATCTTCAAGTGCCTTGCGCACCTGTTCGAAAGCCTCGGGATCCGTGATGACCTCGAAGGAGTCTTCCTCCTCCTTGAAGTCTTCCGCCCCGGCGTCAAGAGCGAGCATCATGAGGTCGTCCGCATCGCGGTCGCATTCCTCTTTGTCAATAATGATCTGTCCCTTCTCGTCGAACATGAAGGAGACGGATCCGGGAGTGCCGATGTTGCCGTTTCCTTTTGAAAATGCCGAGCGGACGTCCGCAGCGGTTCTGTTCTTGTTGTCGGTAAGTGTTTTGACGATGATCGCCACACCGTTCGGGCCGTAGCCCTCATAGGTGCCGGATTCGTAGCTGGCGCCCGATGTGTCGCCGGCCGCTTTCTTGATGCCGCGCTCGATCGTATCGTTCGGGACATTGTTGGCTTTCGCTTTCGCAATCACGGTGGCAAGCTTGAAATTGTTCGCCGGATCCGGTCCGCCTTCCTTGACTGCTACTGCAATTTCACGGCCGATGATTGTAAAAATCTTGCCCTTCGCAGCATCATTTTTCTCTTTCTTGTGCTTGATATTGGCAAATTTTGAATGTCCTGACATGATTCAATACCTTCCCTCTTTCTATATGGACCGGAGACTGTCTAATGCTGCCTGTCCGATCTATAAACGAATATTTTATCAGAATCATGAGAAATAATCAACCTGTTCCACGATCCTTCCGCCGCTTAAATAGGTTCTCGGAACCCTTTTCGTCACGTTGCAGACGAGTTCGTAATTGAAGCGGCCGCTTAAGTGACCCAGCTCCTCTGCCGTGATCCGCTCATCCCCCATTTCGCCCAGGAGCACGACCTCGTCTCCCGCGCGGCACGAGGGAATCTCCGTCACATCTGCCATGAACTGGTCCATGCAGACGCGTCCGAGGATAGGTGCGCGCTTTCCTCCGATCAGAACTTCTCCCTTTCCGGAAAGAAGTCTCGGATATCCGTCCGCATATCCGACAGGAATGGTGGCGACGCGGGTTTCCTTTGTCGTCCTGTATGTGCCGCCGTAGCTGATCTCGCGGCCGGCCGGAAGCGTCTTGACGTAGCTGAGATGGCTCGTGATGCGCATGACGCTCTTTATGCCTTTCACCTCATCGATGATCTCTGTCGACGGCGTGAGGCCGTAGAGAGTGATGCCGGCCCGGACCAGATCCCTGTTACCTTCGCGGAAGCGCATGATTCCGGCGCTGTTGCAGATGTGATGGATGGGTATTGACACACCTGACTCATCAAGCATTTTCTCAAATTTGCAGAACCGCCGGAACTGCACCGAAGCGGGTGTGAGGTCCGTCTCGTCGCATCTGGCAAAATGGGAAAACAGCCCGTCAACCGACAGATTCGGCAGGCCGGCAATTGTCTTTACGATGTCCGCGTCCTGCTGGCATACCTGAAAGCCGATGCGGCTCATACCGGTGTCAACGGCAATATGGACGTGCGCGGTTTTCCCGCATTTTGCGGCGGCATCCGACAGAAGGCGCGCGGATTCTTCCTCGAATATGCATCCGGTCAGGTCGAATTCCAGGAGTGCTTCATAGGACTCCGGAAACACGTACCCGAGGAGAAGGATCGGTTTCTGTATTCCGGCTTTTCTTAAGGTCACGCCCTCTTCTGCTGTCGCAACCGCAAATCCCCAGATATCGGTTCTCTTCTCTATGTGATGCGCGATCGGAACGGCGCCGTGTCCGTATCCGTCCGCTTTGATCACGGCGCAGATCGGTGTGTCCGGCGCGAGGTTCTTCCGCATGACATCCAGGTTGTGCGTTACCGCGTCCAGGTTGATTTCCGCGTTGACGCGGCTGTAGGGTTTCCAGCTCAAGGTTTTGACCTCCTTATGTTTTGCTATTCTTGATTTAAGTGTCAAAAGTGAGTCCTGGGATAATTATCCGACGTACTACTTTTGACGTGAATTATTCAATGTACAGAAAACTCCCGAAATGGCGTCTGCGATGTCGCCGGCGGTGAGGGAGCGCTCGCCGAGGCGATCGCGCGCTGCGTCTCCGGCCGCGCCGTGGAGGCAGACGGCACACGGAGCTGCGAGTGCGGGATCCGTTCCCTGCCCGAGGAGGGAGGTCAGAATTCCGGTCAGGGTGTCTCCGCTGCCGGCTGTGGCCATGCCGCTGTTGCCGTTTCTGTTCAGGAAAATGGAGCCGTCCGGAGCGGCAGTTACGGTTCTCGCGTCCTTCAGGACGCAGGTGAGATTGTTGGATGCGGCGTAATCGCGCGCTGCGGCTATGGGATTCTTTTTGATCTCGGAAACGGGAAGACCTGTCAGCCGCGCCATTTCTCCCAGATGCGGCGTCACGTACACGGAGCAGCCGGTTATGCGGGCTTTCAGGAGTGAAGAATCCGCACCGATCAGATTCAGCGCGTCCGCGTCGAGAACGAGGGGCTTTACGCACTCCGCCAGAAGTGTCTGCAGAAGCTTTTTCCGGATGTCGTCCGTTCCGAATCCGGGTCCGCAGCCGACGGCGTCGCACCAGGCCAGTCCTTTGCGGAGCTCCTCGATGGCTTCTTCCTCGCTTTCAAAGGTGCCGAGCATTGCTTCCGGCAGAACGCTTTGTATAATGATCCGGTTTTCCTCCGAGGTCAGGATCTTCACCATCCCGCACCCGCTTCTCAAGGCGGCCATTCCTGCGAGGCAGGCGGCGCCGGCCATGTTTTTGGATCCGGCGATCAGAAGGACCTTGCCGAAGGTGCCTTTATTCCCGGAAGGGTTCCGGTGAGGAAGCATAGTTTTCAGATCGGATGTGTCAGGGGACAGCATGGATCCGGAATCGGGCAAAATGACGCCAATCTCAGCCACAGTGACTTTTCCCGCATAAAAGGCTCCGGGATAAAGAAGCAGGCCCGGCTTGGCGCACTGCATCGTGACGGTCACGTCCGCTTTTACGGCAGTGCCGAGTACGGCGCCGGTATCCGAAAGCACCCCGCTCGGGATGTCCACTGCAGCGATTTTGGCGCCGGAGCTGTTTACTTCCTCAAAAAGCTCAGAAATAAGCCCCGTGACCGGACGCGTCAGCCCGATCCCGAAGACCGCATCCACGATTACGCCGGCCCCGGCAATGAGCGCATGCTGATCATCCGGCGGCATGAGCGAAAGAATGCTGATGGGAATCCCGATGTTCTCGCAGATCCGCATCTGCCGGGAGGCTTCCTCCGTGAGATGCGACGGATTTCCCGTGAGGATCACAGAAGCCTGGATCCCGTCCATATACAGGATGCGCGCACAGGCAAAGCCGTCTCCTCCGTTATTTCCCGTGCCGGCAAGCACCAGCACATCCCGCGATTTGCTTTCGCCAAGGAGCTTCCGCACCTCGCAGGCAGCTGCTAAAGCCGCTCTCTCCATCAGCACGGCAGAAGGCACGCCGATCTCCTCTATAGTATAAGCGTCGGCGCGCTGCATCTGTTCTTTGTTAAGGACCTTCCACATAATCGAATCCTCAGTCGTTGTGAATACATTGACAATAATATGATATCCGCAGCGGTCAAGCTTGTCAAATCTCATTACTTCCCGTTATAATGGGTTCGTTATGATTCTGAACGTATCCGGTATCTGCAAATCGTATGACGGCAAAGACATCCTCAAGGATGTCTCCTTTCACATTGAAGAGCGCGAGAAGGCGGCCCTCGTCGGAGTAAACGGAGCGGGCAAATCCACGCTTCTAAAGATCATCATGAACCAGGAGGAGCCGGACCGCGGTCATTCGGTCCTCTCCCGCGACAGGAAGATCGGCTATCTGGCCCAGCACCAGGATCTCGCCGGCGAGAATACCATCTATGAGCAGCTCCTTTCCGTAAAGAACGAGCTGCTTGTTCTCACGCAGAAAATCCGTCTCTCCGAGGAGAAAATGGCGTCCCTTTCCGGAGACGAGCTCGAGGAAGAGATGCGCAGCTACTCCCGGATGACGGAGACCTTCGAGCGCGAAGGAGGTTATTCCTACCGCTCGGAAGTGACCGGCGTGCTGAAAGGTCTCGGCTTTTCGGAGGAGGAATTCGGAAAGCACATCGGCGAACTCTCGGGAGGACAGAAAACCCGCGTGGCTCTGGGACGCCTGCTGCTTACGGCCCCCGACATCATCCTGCTCGACGAGCCCACCAACCACCTGGACATGCACTCCATCGAGTGGCTTGAGACCTATCTCATGAATTATTCCGGGGCTGTCCTGATCGTCTCCCACGACCGCTATTTCCTCAACCGCGTCGTGACGAAAGTGATTGAGATCGAGCAGGGACATTCAATGGTCTATGCGGGGAATTATGATGCCTTCAGCAAAAAGAAGGAGGCTCTCCGCAAAGCCGCTTACGCGGCCTGGGTCAATTCCAGACGTGAGAGGGAGCACCAGGAAGCCGTCATCGCGAAGTTGAAGCAATTCAACAGGGAAAAGTCCATCCGCCGGGCTGAGAGCCGGGAGAAGCTTCTGGAAAAGATGGAGGTCGTCGAGAAGCCCCTCACGGAGGACGAGCAGATCTCCTTCCGCTTCGTTCCCGCAATGGAGAGCGGCAATGATGTCCTCACCGTGGAAGATCTCGAGAAGAGCTATGACGGCAGGAAGCTGTTCTCGTCGATCGCATTTGAAATCAAAAAGGGCGAGCACGTCGCCATGATCGGGGACAACGGCACCGGCAAATCCACTATATTGAAGATTCTGAACGGGGCCGTGAGGCAGGACCAGGGGACAGTCACTTACGGCGTCAATGTCATTTCCTCCTACTACGATCAGGAAATGCAGGTCCTTGACAGCTCCAAGACGATCTTTGAGGAGATCTCGGACGACTATCCGTCCATGACGAATACCCAGATCCGCACGAAGCTGGCGGCCTTCCTCTTCACCGAGGACGACGTCTTCAAGAGAATAGGCGATTTGTCCGGCGGCGAAAGGGCGCGGGTATCTCTGTGCAAGCTCATGCTCTCGAACGCGAATTTCATCATGCTGGACGAGCCGACCAACCACCTGGACATCAACTCCAGGGAGGTCCTGGAGAGCGCCCTCCGCGCCTATGAGGGGACCGTGTTCTATGTCTCGCATGACCGGTATTTTATCAACCGCACCGCGACGCGGATTCTGGATCTGACGAAGCAGCATCTTCTCAACTATATCGGGAATTACGACTACTATCTCGAGAAAAAGGAGGATGTGGAGCGCGCCCATCTGCCGGAGGAGGAATCCGCTTCTCTAAAGAAAAATGACACGGAGGCGAAGCTCGACTGGAAGGCCCAAAAGGAGGAGGAATCCAGAAAGCGGAAGATCCAGAGCGAGATCAGCCGTCTGGAAGCGGAAATCGAGAGTCTGGAGAAGGAAGACGGAGAGATCGATCTCCTCTTCGAGGATCCGGCGGTTTCCTCCGACCACGAAAAGCTCACGGTCTTAAGCAACCGCAAAGAAGAAATTGCGAGAAGTCTTGAGGCGGCGTATGCCAGATGGGAGGAGCTGCAGTAACGCACCGGAAAAAAATAAGGAGCCTTTTTCAGGCAATTGACAGGACCGCCTCCTCCGCAGTACAATGTACTACAGAGGAGGCGATTACTATGGCATTTTCTATAAGATTAACAGATGATGAACGTATGCTCGCTGAAAGCTACGCGAAAATACACTCTTATTCTCTGTCAGAAGCCTTTAAGAGAGCGCTGTTTGAAAAAATTGAAGACGAATATGATATTGCGGTCGCAGAATCAGCTTACAGGGAATATGTTGACAGCGGGCGCAAATCCACTCCTGTACAGGATTTCTGGAGAGAGTTGGATGAGGAGGTATAGAGTAGAACTCTCTGATCGCTTTATCAGAGAGTTTCGTAAATTGGATAAGTATACGCAGAAAATCATCAGAGCATGGATTGATAAAAATCTTGTGGACTGCGAGAATCCCAGAGCACATGGGAAAGGCCTGACAGCCAATCGCAGCGGTCAATGGAGATATCGTTTAGGAGATTACCGCCTTATTTGCTCAATTGAAGATGACAGGCTGGTCATTCTTGCTCTTTCTGTCGGACTTGAGAAGCGATATATACAAGCAGTAACATAATTCTGTATGAAAACGAGGCCTTGCAGTGAAGCACGGCCTCGTTTTACAGTCCGGTATTATTCCGGTTATTTCATGACCTTGACAGGGATTCCGCCCTTCTCGCAGGACTCTTTCGCCGCAATCGCGATGAGAACGGGCTGCAACCCGTCGAACGCGCCGACGACGGTGTCCGTGTCGTTCAGGCAGGATTCTACGAATGAGCACTCCTCCGTGATGAACGCATCGTTGTATCTCTCGAGGAAGAACCAAAGCGGCTTTTCCTTGCTGACGGCATCCGCGGTATAGAGCGTGGTGTTGTTCGGAGTTTCATTGTCCGCCGTGATGCAGCCTTTGGATCCGAACACTTCGATTCTCTGGTCGTAGCCGTAGACGGCCTGGCGGCTGTTATCGATGACGCCGAGAGCGCCGTTTGCAAATTTCAGAGTGATGATGCATGTATCCACGTCGCCGGCCTCCGCGATCTCCGGATTGACGAGGCATGTACCGAATGCGCTCACCTCTTCCACTTCGCTTCCGGACAGATAGCGGACCATATCGAAGTCATGAATCGTCATGTCCACAAAGATTCCGCCGGATACCTTGACGTAGCTTAGGGGCGGAGCTTCCGGATCGCGGCTCGTCACCTTGACGATGTGCACGTCGCCGATGCCGCCCGACGCGACCACGTCATGAACGTGCTTGAAGTTCCGGTCGAAGCGCCTGTTGAAGCCGACCTGATACTTGACGCCGGCTTTTTTCACTTCCTCAAGGACGGCCCTGATCTTGTCCAGATCGTGGTCGATCGGCTTCTCACAGAAGATATGCTTTCCTGCCTTCGCCGCCTCCATGGAAATTGGGGAGTGTGTGTCCGTCGAGGAGCAGATGAAAACCGCGTCGATCTTCGGATCCTCAAGGATCTTGTGATAATCGCTGTAATACTTCGGGATATTCAGCTTCTCGGCGAGCTCTTTTGCGGCGGGCTCATAGACATCCGAGACTGCCGCCAGCTCAACGTTCGGAACCCGGGTCGCCAGGTTATTTGCATGCAGCTTTCCGATGCGCCCTGCGCCGATCACGCCGACGCGAAGTGTTTTGCTCATAAAGATGATTCCTCCTAATATTCTTTTTTGCAGGTTACTATTCACGATCTTTTAAAGTCACGGTTTAAGCGGCATCGTGTTATTTCGAAGCAGCAGCCATCTTGCGCGCGTTCGCCTCAAACTTGCCGCGGAATACGTCGATCGTAACGGCAACGATGATCACCAGACCGATGACGATGTACTGAATATCGTTTCCGGCGCTGAACAGGTTCAGTCCGTTGCGGATTGTCGCGATCAGAAGCGCGCCGAGCAGCGTGCCCCAGATTGTTCCTTTGCCGCCGCGGAAAGAAGCTCCGCCGATGATGCAGGCCGCGATCGCGTCTGTATCGAAGGTGGCGGCGGAAGCCGTATTGGCTGTATTGAGGCGGCCCGCCAGGACAACGCCGGCAATACCGCACATGAAGCCGGAAATGGTGTAAACGATCGTCAGGACATCCTTCGAACGGATACCGGACATTCTGGCCGCCTCCGGATTGCCGCCGACGCAGTAGATCTGGCGCCCCAGCGCGGTGTGATTCAGGAAGATGTGGAACAGGATGTAGAAAATAATGACCAAAATGAAGCACACCGGGAATCCGAACGAGAAGATCGTGGCCTTGCCGATCCACAGCACGGCGTCAATTCCCTTATTGGAAAAGCCGATGGTCTGGGAGTGGGTGATCAGAAGAGCGACGCCCCAGATCACGAATTTCATTCCCAAGGTTGATACATACGGATGCGGCAGATCAAGACGGGTGTAAAGCGTGCCGTTGATAAACCCGCAGAGTGTGGAAACCAGGATGGCGCAGAGAATCAGAATAAAGGGATTCGTTATCCCGTTCTGCATCATAACGCCGATGGTGCAGGTTGCGAGAATCGCATTGTAGCCGACGGATAAGTCGATGCCTGCCGTGATCAGAGCCAGAAGCATTCCGGATGCGATCAGACAGTTTACCGAGGTCTGCTTCAGGACATTCATCAGGTTTGCCACCTTCAGGAACCTGCCCGGCAGAGCGATAGTAAAGATGATAAACAGCAGGGCCAGAACCAGAAGCGGCCCCAGTTTCATCAGGAGATCTCCGACACTTGATTTCTTTTTGGTGTTGTTCATGCGATTGCACCTCCCCACGCGGCCTTCATAATACTTTCCTGGTCGAAATGATCACTGTCCCGGTCAATTTCAGCCATCACTCTTCCCTCCCGCATCACGATAACGCGGTCGGACATGCCCAGCACCTCCGGCAGTTCGGAGGATACCATGATGACGCATTTTCCTTCTTTTACGAGTTGGTTCATGACATTGTACACTTCGATCTTCGCACCTACATCGATCCCTCTCGTCGGTTCGTCGAAGATATAGATCTGCGCGTCGCAGTTGATCCATTTCCCGATGACCACCTTCTGCTGGTTGCCTCCGGAAAGCTGGGCGCAGATTTCATTGGAGGAAGGAGTTTTGATCCGAAGTGTTGAGATCATCTCCTGGCTGTTTTTCTCAATCTTGGGATGATCAAGTAAAAGTGCCCGCTTAAACCGTTTCATATTTGCAAGAATCAGGTTCATCTTTACGCTTTCGGAAAGGACAAGCCCCTGGCCTTTTCTGTCTTCGGTCAGGAAAGCGATCCCGTTGCGGATCGATTGTCCGGGATTTTTGTTCGAAACCAGCTTCCCGTTAATGTAGATTTCACCGCCGTCAATCTTATCGGCCCCGAACAGAGCGCGCATCGTCTCCGTGCGCCCCGCTCCTACCAATCCCGCAAAAGCCAAGATCTCACCGCCGTAAGCTTTGAAGCTGACATCCTTGAGAACACCAAGCTCTTTGAGATGCTTTACTTCAAGCATGCAGGGGCCTCTTGTCCCGAATTCCTTCGGGAACTGGTTTTCCAAAGAGCGACCCACCATCGCCTGAATCAGGCGGTCATTGGTCATGGTGCTCATCTCTTCGGTGAGAATGTGTTCGCCGTCGCGCATTACCGTCACGCGGTCACAGAGCTCAAAAAGCTCCTCGAGCTTGTGAGAGACGAACAGAATCGCGATGCCCTCGTCGCGCAGCTTGCGCACCGTGGTCATCAGCTGCTTTACCTCCTGCTCACCAAGAGAGGAGGTGGGTTCATCCATGATCAGGAGCTTGGCCTTGATCGAGACGGCTTTGGCAATTTCCACCATCTGCTGCAGGCCCATTCCGAGCTTGCCGCACTCCGTATGGGTGTCCACCTCGGGGTGTCCGAGCAGTTCCAGAGCCTCATGCGCCTCCTTGTGCATGCGCGGGTAGTCAAGAAGTCCGGAGGGCTTCGTTACTTTCCGCCCCATAAACACATTGTCTACTACAGGAAGCATCGGTACGATATTCAGTTCCTGGTAGACGCAGGCAATTCCTGCCTCGCGGGCCTGTACCGGATTGGCAAAGGACACCTTCTGCCCGTCAACATAGATCTCCCCTTCTTCCGGAACATGGACGCCGGTCAGAACTTTGATCAATGTAGATTTGCCTGCACCGTTCTCGCCGATCAGGCCATGGATTTCACCGGGTTTTATCTGGATATGCATATCGCGCATGGCAATCACGCCAGGAAAGCGTTTTGTCACATGCTTTAATTCCACGACATAGTCAGCCATTCAAGCATCACTCTCCTTTTTAAAAATCGGACGACTCCGGACATAACCGGAACCGTCCGATTGGATTATTGTTTCATGTTGTCGATGGCAGAATGAAACGGGATTTACTTAGCAAGAAAATCCTTGCAGTTTTCGGCGTCGATGATGACAGTGTCAACAGAGACGTTCTCTTCGACTTCTTCGCCGCTCAG
>CACZQS010000131.1 GCA_902783325.1 uncultured Lachnospiraceae bacterium | reverse complement strand
CAGCGATTTTCACAGAAGCCGCAGGAAAGCTGGAGTTTGAGGCCGCCGAGGCGAAGGAATTCGATATGGGCGGGGAGAAGATTCAGTGCCAGGGCTTAAAGACCGTGATCTCACCGGATCTTGTAAAGGATGTTGTGACGAAGCTTCTCGCGGTAGAGCTTCCGAACGGACAGACTTACGAAGAGTATTTCAATATGGTTCTTTCCGTGTCGGGCACATCCGGTGACGGATCCGCGCCGGCATCCGTGCAGGAGTTAGTCGCAGCCTATCTTGATACGCTGCCGGAGCTGACTCTTGTGGTTTATTCCTCGGATACCGGAGCTGTCCCCGAGATCGACCTGATCGCAAATGGCAGCACGCTGGCGCTGCAGATGCGCGGTGCGGAATTAACACCCTGGACAGAGATCGCCGTCAATGTTGACGGAACGGACATGGCCGTAATGAAGATCGACTTTGACGACAGCGGCTTCAAAGCGTCTCTCAACGTACAGGGACAGGATATGGGTTCGCTTGCCGTCAATATGACAGATATGAGCTTTGAACTGAATATCACCGGGATGCCTGCCCCGATCACCGGATATGTCGAATACAGCGAAGAAGGCGAACCGTATATCTATCTCGTATGTGACCAGCTGCTGGTTACAATCCACCTCACGGAGACGGCCTTTGTTGAGAAGCCTGAAGGAGACGTCCTTGATCTCACCTCTATGACGGAAGAGGATTTCAACTCCTTAGTCGAGAGTATCGGCTCCATATTCGGCAGCGTGTCAGTACAGGGAGCTGCCTGATCCATCACCTGTTGTATGAAGCAGTTTTTACTATATGTAAAACTTGAGATGAAGAAGGGGATGAGTCTCATCCCCTTCTTTCTTGTGAGCGTCCTCATCGTAGGGGGCGCTGTTCTTGCTGCCGCATTTCTCTTTTGTGCCGTGATGGACTCCCGCCAGCTCTTTCCGAAGGCCCGGGTGGCGATTGTAGCCGGGAGCGACGGGTCGGATGACAGCTTGGATACGGCGGGCAGAGTGGATTTTCAGACAGGCCTTGTGGTCGGCATGATCGAGGGAATGGAAAGCGTGAAAAACCTCTGCAGCTTTACCTACATGAGTCCTCATGCAGCCGCCGAGGGCCTAAAGACGGGAGAAGTGGATGCAGCCCTCTATCTTCCGGAGGGAATCTATGACGATATCAATACCGGCGTCAACACACCGGTTCTGATCCGCCTGTCCGCATCCCAGGATGCGGCGGCAGGTGATCTGTTCCGCCAGCTCGTGACGGACGGAGTATCCCTGATCCGGACAGTGGAAGCCTCGATCTATGCCGTGGATATGGCGAGTGCGGACTACCCGACGGTCTCCATGCTTGCGGACGCGGAGGACCGCCTCTTCGGCATCTATGTTAAGCAGGCGCTCGGAAGAACCGGCACTTTTGTAGACCGGGGAGTATCACTGTACGGGTCTTTGTCCATGGAGCAGTTTTACACGGCAGCGGCACTTCTTCTGATACTTCTTCTTTTCGGGATTGGATTTGCGGTTCTTTATAACGAAGGAGAGAGGGAAGCCGTGAGATACATGCGCCGCACGGGACTTGGGCCGGTCCATACATCCTTCGCGAAGATACTGACCATGACAGCCGTGCTCATGATCATGCTCTTTGTGATGCTCCTGATCGCAAAGGCGGTGTTCACGGCCAGCGCGGGACTTGATGAGGAAATGGCACTGACGCTTCCTCTTGTGCTGTCCCGCCTTCCGGAAGCCGCCCTGTCTTTGCTGAAGGAAGCCCTTCCGCAGATGCTGCTCCTGACGTTTACGATGAGCCTCGTCATGCATTTCCTGTATGTATTCGCGTCCCCGAAGCGCGCTCCGTTAGTCTATCTTCTCACAGTTCTTGTGCTCTTCGTATTTACCGGCGGTCTCCTTCCGCTCCCGTATCTGCCCTCTTCACTGCAGGGAGTGATCGGTTACACTCCGGTGCCGCTGTGGCTGAAGGGCATATCCGGCATACTGTTTGCAGGAGGTGCGCTATGAGTGCGGTAAAGCGGTGGATCTGCCGTTTCCGGATCCTTCTGATCAGGCAGCTTCGGTCTCCCTCCTTCTGGGTGGTTGCCGCGCTGATGCTTCTGCTCCAATTCTATATTTCTTCGGTGTCGCTTCCGACTGCCATGAACCGGGCCGTCGGATTGTATCAGGGGAGTGGCGTCCTGGCCGGAAAAGTCGTGGAAGATCTGCTTGAAACAAAGAGCAGCTACAAATGGACTCTGTATGACAGCACTGAAGCACTTGCCGATGCCGTCCGGACAGGAGAGGTGGACTGTGGCTTTGCATTAGATGAGAAGCTGGACGCGGCCGCGGAAAAAGCGGCTTCTTCCCTTGAGACCCCGGACTTAAATGGATGCGTCGATTACTACTATACGACTTCCTCGACAAAAGGGGCTTCTGCGAAGGAGTCCGTCTTTGCGGGGGTTCTCGGCGCAGTCTCCCCTGTGATCCTTGACAGTGCCGTTGCGTCCGGAGCCATTTTCCAGGATGCGGGACCGGATGTGAGAGAACAGGTGCAGAAGAATCTGGAGACGGTTCTCTCCGGGGATGCTCTGCTTACCGTTCACTTTGAGGTGTATGGAGGCAGTGAGGATGAGAACATGGATCGGGAGACGGCTGCGGCAAGTCCGGCCATGAATGCCGGCGGGCTCGCAGGCATCCTTCTGTTTCTGTCGGCGCTGCTGTTCGCTGCGGCGCGCTTCCGCTCCGATTCCGCGCGCGTGAGCGCTTACTTCCGCCGCGGGAGAGCGCTGTACCGGAGCCTTGAAATCTTCGCGCCTCTCCTTGTGACCGGGCTCATCATAGCCGTCCTTCTCCTTGCCGGGCATAAAACCGGCATCGCTCAGGTGCTCCTCCTTGTACCGGTGCTTTTCCTCACTTCCGTATGGTGCGCCGGATTTGTGCGGCTCTTCCGCCATGAGGGAGTATACCTCTTTTTCAGCACCGGACTCACGGTGGTTTCCGCAGTTCTGTGCTCCTCGGCGGGTTCGCTCTTTCTTCTGAATTCCGTGCGCTGGCTGAAGTTTCTGCTGCCGGCGTACTGGATCCAGGCGGTTTTGATGCTGTAAAGGGGTAAATGCCTTGAATGAAGAAGAACTCATGAAAGAAGCCCGCCGGACAGCGGAGACTGCGGGACTGAAGCTTCTGGATCAGGAGGAAGGCCTTGTGCTCACGGACGGAACGCTTGAGCTCACCGCGGATTTTGCCAGGGACCTTCACAGAGTGAAGCGCGGAAATCTGCAGCGCGAGCTGCTGGTGCGGGCGGCAAAGATCAAAAGGAATCCGGAACCGGAAAAAGGAGCGGGAGACAAAGCTCTGACAGCGGTCGACGCGACGGCCGGGTTCGGTGAGGATTCCCTGCTCCTTGCAGCCGCGGGCTTTTCGGTCACTCTTTTTGAGCTGAATCCGGTCATCGCAGCCCTTCTTCAGGACGCGCTGCGGCGTGCCGGTGAGATTCCGGAATTAAAGGATGCTGCAGGCCGCATGAAGATGATCTGCGGAGACAGCGTCACGCAGCTGCCCCTGCTCTCATTCCGGCCGGATATCATCCTTCTCGACCCCATGTTCCCCGAACGGACGAAGAGCGCTCTCGTAAAAAAGAAGTTTCAGCTGCTGCATCTTCTCGAGCAGCCCTGCGCGGACGAGGAAGCCCTCCTCGAAGCGGCCGGGAGAGCCGGCGCTTCCCGCATCATCATCAAGAGGCCGCTCAAAGGACCATATCTCGCGCACAGAAAACCGTCCTATTCTTTAGAAGGAAAAACAATCCGGTATGACGTTATCGTTTGCTGAAGAAAAAATGTGACGAAGGCAGGAAGAATCCGGTCCTGTAAAGTGAGAACAGAATAAGCAAAAACACCGCCCCATTGCAGACGCGGTGAGCCGGAAAAGAAAGGACGAGGTGCTTACATTATGAAAAAGAGGATTTATGCAGCGGCAGCAGCCGTCATTTCCCTGTGCATGACAGTGTCTCCTGCGGCCGGGAGCTCTGTTTTCGCGGAGACGCTTTCGGAAGCGGATACGGAATCTTCAATGACAGAATCTGATAAGACAGAGGTACCGGTCAGTGAGGACGACGGCAGCGTGAGTGTCAGCCGCATCCGATTTGCATCCGATTATAAAGAAATCTATGAGACTCTTAAGAAGGCGGAGCAAAGATGGTACTATGACGACCTCGATTATTATGTCGTCGAGGATGCCGAATACGACGCAGGTCCCATGAGAGAGTCAAATACTGCGAAGGCCGAGAGCGCGGCGGCAGAAGAACCGATCGTGGGCGGGAGCGATTACTCGGAAACAAACGTCCGGACACAGGGAGTCGACGAATCCGACGTCGTCAAGACAGACGGAAACTACATCTATATCCTCCGTCACAACCGCGATCTGGCAATTGTGAAGGCAGAGGGAGCGGATATGGAGAAAGTTTCCGAGATCCGTGTGGCGGAAGAAGAACCCTATTGGTACAGCAATCTCGGCGCAAGAGAATTCTTCGTTCAGGGGAACAATATTTTCGTCATCTCCGAACATTCTTCAGAGGATGAGCCCGGATACAGCTACGGCACAACGGGAAGATACACAAGCGTCGCGACCTATGACATTTCCAATCCCTCTTCCCCCGTCAGGACCGGGGAAATGAGACAGGACGGAACCTTCCTTCAGGCCCGCATGCGCGACGGCATGCTCTACCTGTTTACGGAGTGGCGTCCTTATGTTTCCGATAGCTTTGAAGACAGCGTGCTCACTGTGAAAGCCGGCGGCAAAGAGATACTCCCGGAAGATACATGCATCCCGAATATCGTCACCGACACCGATTATCTTGTCATCTCTTCCGTGAATCCGGAGCGCCCTTCCGACGCCCTTGACAGCAAGGTTCTGATCTCCGGCGCGCAGCAGCTCTATGTCAGCACCGGCGGGATCTATGCGGTCAATGCCGATTACAGCTCGAACCGCGAGAAAACCGAGATCGTGAAGTTCACTTATGAAAATGGCTCCATTGAAGGAAAAGCCGCCGGCACAGTCCGCGGCAGCATTCATGACAGCTTTGCGATCGATGAATACGACGGATATCTCCGCGTCCTGACGACCTATACGGGATCCGTCAAAGGAAACTTCATGGAACTCTTAAGCGATCTGTTCGGTTTTGATTATTACGACGATGATATGTGGACCCGCCACAATGCGCT
The DNA here is from genome assembly GCA_902783325.1 of uncultured Lachnospiraceae bacterium. Lineage (GTDB taxonomy): Bacteria > Bacillota > Clostridia > Lachnospirales > Lachnospiraceae > Chordicoccus. Next base: position 3,335 of record CACZQS010000131.1, on the reverse strand, counting down.
CTTTGTCCTCGATGAGGACATGAACCCGGTGAGCAGGATCATAGATCTGGCCAAAGGGGAGGAAATCCGCTCGGCCAGGTATTTCGGGGACACGGGGTATTTCGTCACGTTCCGGAATACAGACCCTCTGTTTACGGTGGACCTGTCGGATCCGAAGCACCCGGTGGTCACAGACGAACTGAAGGTTCCGGGTTTCTCCAGTTACCTTCATCCCTTCGGCGAAAATCTGCTTCTGGGACTGGGATATGATGCGGACGAGAACACCGGCAGCATCACAGGGATCAAGCTGTCGCTGTTCGACCTTAGCGGGGATGAGGTCGTGGAGAAAGACAGGACGGTAATCCGCAATATCACATCCTTCCCGGCCGTGGACGATTACAAGGCGGTCTTTGCGGATCCGTCCGGGCAGCTTGTCGGATTCTGGCTCAGTGACCGGTACCTCGTGTACCGGCACACGGATGACGGAGGCTTTGAGAGAGTCCTCCTTTACGATTATTTCGACGATGATCTGCAGGGGAGCGCGGATTACTCGGATGTTCGCGGACTTTATATAGGAAGCACCTTCTATATCGCGGGAGGCGACGCTGCGGCGGCATTTGACATGGAAGACGGATTCGCGAAAATCGGGCTTCTCAGGCTCTGATCCGGTCACACAAAAGTCATCTCTTGACAAGGCTGAGAGGACACGTTTATAATATCAAAATGCTTGTAGGCATTGGCGTGACGGTAAGTTCATCGTCACGCAATTTTTGACGTTTGGGCTGAAATACAGAGAATTTCAGGAGCGGTATTGTCAAGCGGCGGCGTCATGATTTCCGAGCCGGTGAAGGCTCCATGTTTCACGGAGGAAGATGCAAGATGAGTGAAGAAACCACAGTAAAAAAGAACATCCTTACATATGCCGGACTGAAAAAGCTCGAAGAAGAGCTGACCGATCTGAAGGTCAATAAACGCCGGGAGATCTCCAAAAAGATCGGTGAGGCCCGCGAGCAGGGTGATCTGTCCGAGAATGCGGAATATGATGCCGCGAAGGATGAACAGCGCGATATCGAGGCCAGAATCGAGGAGATCGAAGAAATCCTGAAGCACGCTGAGGTCTATGTCGAGGATGAGGCGGATACAGAAGCTGTAAATATCGGATGTAAAGTAACTCTTTTTGACTGCGATTTCGACGAGGAAATCGTCTTCCAGATCGTCGGCTCCATGGAAGCGAATTCCCTTAAGAATAAGATTTCGAACGAGTCTCCGGTCGGTGCGGCTCTCATGGGCGCCCGCGTGGGAGAGACGATAGAGGTCGAGATGCCTACGATGACGAGCCATTACCGCGTACTCGGGATTGAGAGAAACGTCTGATAAATATTTATTTATAGAGGAGACCAGGGAAAACATGCCGGAGAGAATGCAAGAGCAGACACAGGATCTGAACCAGCTCAGGAAAGTCCGCCGCGAGAAGCTTGCGAATCTTATGGAAGCAGGCGAGAACCCGTATGAGATCGTCACATACGATCAGACGGAACACACGCAGCAGATCAAAGACAATTATGATTTCTACGAGGGCAGGGACGTCTCGATCGCGGGACGTCTGATGTCAAAGCGCGTGATGGGAAAAGCATCCTTCGGGAATGTGCAGGACCGCGACGGCAACATCCAGATCTATGTTTCCCGCGATGATCTCGGTGATGAGGAATACAAGAAATTCAAGAAGCTGGACGTCGGCGATATCGTCGGCATAAAGGGCACCGTCTTCACGACAAAGATGGGCGAGAAGTCCGTGCACTCGAAATCCGTGACGCTGCTCAGCAAATCCCTCCAGATCCTTCCCGAGAAGTTCCATGGTCTCACGGATACGGACATCCGTTACCGGCAGAGATACGTGGACCTCATTATGAATCCGGGAGTGAAGGACGTTTTCATCAAGAGGTCAAAGATTATCTCCGCAATCCGCCGTTATCTCGACGACAGGGATTTCATGGAAGTCGAGACCCCGATGCTCGTTGAAAATGCCGGCGGCGCTGCAGCCCGTCCCTTCGTGACCCATTTCAATGCTCTGGATGAAGACAAGAAGCTCCGCATTTCCCTGGAGCTCTACCTGAAGCGGCTTATAGTCGGCGGCCTTGAGAGAGTTTATGAGATCGGCCGCGTCTTCCGGAACGAAGGACTGGACATCAAGCACAATCCGGAGTTCACGCTGATGGAGCTCTATCAGGCCTATACCGATTACAACGGCATGATGGACCTGACGGAGGACATGTACCGCACCGTCGCGCAGGAAGTGCTCGGCACGACCACGATCGTTTACAGAGGCGTGGAGATGGATCTCGGCAAACCGTTCAGGCGCATGACGATGACCGAGGCCGTGAAGGAATACAGCGGCGTGGACTTCGATGAGATTCACATTCTTGAAGAGGCTCGCGCCATTGCGAAAGAAAAGCATGTGGAATATGAGGAACGCCATCAGATCGGAGATATCCTGAATCTGTTCTTTGACGAATTTGTCGAGGATAAGCTGATACAGCCGACATTTATTATGGGACATCCGATCGAGATCAGCCCGCTGACCAAGAAGGATCCGGATCATCCCGGCAAAGTGCTTCGTTTTGAGATGTTCATGAACGGCTGGGAGATGTGCAACGCCTACTCCGAGCTCAACGATCCCATCGACCAGCGCGAGAGATTCCGCGCGCAGGAAGAGCAGTTGGCCCAGGGCGACGAGGAAGCACAGACAACAGACGAGGACTTCCTCAACGCACTTGAGATCGGCATGCCCCCGACAGGCGGCATCGGTTACGGCATCGACCGCATGGTCATGCTCTTTACCGGGGCAGAGGCGATCAGAGACGTACTCCTCTTCCCGACGATGAAATCCATCAAGGAGTGACCACAGCATATAGTACAAGGAGCTGCCAGTAACCACAACATATGGTGGAAAAGACACATCGAAGTTCACTCGAGGACATAATTAGTACATAAAAATATGTACCTTTACCGGTACTGGACTGTACATGGGTCCGATTCGAAATAAGAGCATTTTTGCGAGTGAGATATTTTCCAAAACCGGAAGATATCTCACTTTTTTATCCTTTTTCCGGGTTCAAACAAATAATTCCGCAGGAGATCGTGGCCGGACGGGGTCTGTACATATTGTACCGGGAGGAAAGGGGGCTTAGATCTTGTTGCCGGGCTGCCCAAAATGGATATTAACCGTTGGTGCCCAGTTTTTTATGGCTAAGTTCGTTAGAGAAAGTTTTAGAGAAACAAGTTTGTATCAATTGAACAAACAAGTTTCTTTTGGTATAATGCTGTAAAAGGAGATACAGCAATGATTGAAGTTAATT
>CACZQS010000130.1 GCA_902783325.1 uncultured Lachnospiraceae bacterium | reverse complement strand
GCGGAAGTGTCGGAATTGGCAGACGAGCTAGACTAAGGATCTAGTGCCAGCAATGGCGTGCGGGTTCAAGTCCCGCCTTCCGCACTGCATGAAACACCTCACGAACCCAGTAAAGAAGGGCTTGTGAGGTTTTTTTATACCAAAGAGCAGGACGTCCATACATCCATAAGGAGCTACTTAATGTTTCATACATCATGCATAAGCGGAAATCGTGAAGACGCAAAGTACTTATCACCGATCATTTCCAACACAATCCTTACTGCGCTTGACAGCTGGGCGCCTGCAGACTATGAGGTGGCCGCGATCTGTGAGTATCTCTTTCAGGACTTCTTTGCAGGCATTTCCGGTTACATACGGCTTGCAGATGAGACTCTGGTGAAGTGGGAGAGGACCGACCGCGGCTTTGCAGTTCCGTATGTGCTTGCGTCCTGTGAGGAAGAAGCGGATCCGGCTGCCGTTGATTTCATGACCGGTGAAGAGATCACGGCAAGGACAATCAACCGGATGAAGGAGAAAATGGCGGATCCGAAGGAACTGTATACCTTCAACCTCTTCGAAGAGTATCTCCTGGCTGTTCTTATCAGAGAGAAGAGGAAACTATATGTGCTGGAACACGGGTCAGGGGACCGCATGGAGCTCACTGCCGAGGAAAAGCTTGCGGCTGACCGCCTTAAGGCTGAGTTCGGATACACTGCCGACGAGGCCGCGAATACAGCAGTCCGGTGCTTCCGCATCCACGAGATGCCTCTGACGGGAGAATCCTATAGGATCTTTTTGGAGAAGGGATTTGTCAGTGCCGTTCAGCGGATTGCCGATATCGGCGGTTCTGTGGACGGCTGCGGGTACGATGATGCGCGCAGGATCTTTACGGACATTGGAATGAAAGTTCCGCTGCTGCTGATCGGAACGAAGGCCGGTGCGGAAGAGCGGAAGAAAGCCGTGGAGGAGGCAGGAGGCTGCCGGAAGCTTGAACAGTAACCTGAAAGGAATGCTTTACAAATGTCTTCAAACACCCTATGATATAAAAATCGGGAGCTTACACAACAGCCGATATCCATAAAAAGGAGGAGAGCCATGTTTGGGAGCCGCAGGATTCAGGAGCTGGAAAGCAGATTAAATGATGTAAATGACAGTGTCGAAAAGCTTACCCGCGAGAAGGGTGAACTGGAGCAGAAGCTGAGCGATGCTGTGTACAGAGCATCAGAGGCAGAGAAGGATTCGATTGATGCTTATGAAAAGATATCAGAGCTGGAGGATACACACGCAAAGCTGGAAACGGCTGCTGCCGAGCTTGATCATCAGCTGAAGTCGGAAAAAGAAAAGAACGCGGCTCTCATGCAGGATCTTTCCGATACCAGGTCGGGCAATTCCTCTCTGCAGGAACGTCTGGATTCCGCAGGCAGCCAGATCACGGAGCTGGAGGAGAATCTCTCCGCGGCGAATTCCAATATCTCGGATCTGGAACAGAGTCTGGCGGCAGCGAACGCGAATATTTCGGATCTGGAAGCAAAGCTCACGGATACTGATCTGGAAGAGCTCAAAGAGAAGGCCAGAGTCACACTGGTGGAAGTGGAAGGCCTCAGGAGCATGTACGCGAAGAAGATCCAGGAATTCGACGAGACCCTTGACGAGAAGGAAGAGCTTTTCGCAAAAGAGGATGCGGTGCAGAGATATAACCTGGAAAAAGAAATCCAGGACGACAGACAGGCGAACCGGGATTATGTCAGCAATACCGTGAAAGAGTTCAGCGAGAGCTTCAACTATTACCTGAATCAGATCAGGATGCTCATGGATGCGCTGGGCGACGTGGCCGCCAGGACGGGGACCACTTTATTCCAGGAGAGAGACCAGAAGCTGCTCACTTCGATCGGAGAGGCCATGGTCGAGAAGATTCACGACGAGGATGAACTGGACCCCGAAGGGGTTGTCCTGATCAAGAACATAAAGGAAGACGGGAACGAAGGATAATTGACAGTATCTTAAAGGAGCGGCTGCTGCCGTTCCTTTTTTTTTACGGAATTTGTATACCGGACCGGTCATGACCCTCTTCACTGGGGAGCGCGAATGGACTATAATAATGAGACCCGGATGAAAGCGAAAACAGGATTGGAGAAGAACACCCATGAAACAACGCAACAGAGCGCTTCGGGCCGCAGAGATACTGCTGATCACCGGCTTTATCATGGCTTTTTTTCTTGCAGAGCAAAAAGTGGTAACGGTGTGGTTCAGTACGAGCATGAGGAATTCTCTTCTTAAAATCATCAGTACGATGGAGGAGAATTCAAGGAGCGGATTACATGACAGAGAACAACAGACCTGGGCGGAAGGGCAGGTCGCAAAGCTCGTTGCCTATTACCTGAAGAATGATGCGGTCCAGACGGATACTGAGGACACATTACGGGAGTTCTGCGATGTATTCGATGTTGATGAGGCCTATCTTATCGACCGGAACGGACATGTGACCGCAGGTTCCGGTGCCCTCACGGAAGAAGATTGTTTTACAGAACCATATTTTGCGGATCTCCTGAACGTCACGGAAGAATCTCCCGTATCGGAGGAGGTTAACGTCCTGTCGCTGCCGGAAGAGTTTCTTAAGAAGTGGGGTGAGGAGTTTCCTGTATTCATATCCTGTTATCTGAATGATAACAGCATTCTTGTCCTGCACCGCAAGGAGATGTTTGACACTTCGCAGGCAGATACAGAGAAGCAGCTGGATTGGGGGGGCATTTATTCAACAAGGGTTTTCGGCAGTGACAGCTCCTTCTTTGTTACCTTTGGCAGTGAAAGAGAACTTATATTTTTGTCAGCGGAAGACAAAGAGGCTCATCCTGAGCTTGTGGATGCGGAAGTGCCGGAGAAGGCCTGCAGAAGCGGGTTCCAGGGGTTTATACAATTAGCCGGTAAAAACTATTATTGCTGTACAAGATACAGCACTGTCGTGGAGGCCTGTTTTTATTGCATCGTCCCTGCTTCCGCCATTGTCTTTACTGCGCTGTTTGTTTCACTCGGCGTTCTGTTTGTAGTTCTTTTCTTCATTTTCCTGATGCGGATGTATATGCGCCTGATTCTTCCGGATGCCATAAGGAGCACCAGAAAGAAAGAATCGGGAAAAGGCTTCCGGAAGAATCTTTCGATTCTTATGCTTACCGCTGTGATCGTCACATTGATCATAAATATCTTCTCTACGACACTGTTTTTATACGCGGAACGGATCCAGACGGATTCAGAGCGCTCACAGCAGCTGGCGGAAGAACTCGAGGATTTCGGTGAAAAACAGAAGGCAAGCAGTCTTTACTACAACACCTATATCTCGGGTATCACAAAGGCGGCGGCAGCTCTGGCGGCACAGAATCCGGAATTCATGGAGACTGCGAAGCTGCAGGAGCTCGCAGACCTCGTGGCCGCAGAACGCATCCTGATCTATGACAACAATTGTTCTGTAATTGCCTCCAACCGGAACTATAACGGTCTGTACCTTTCGAGGGATCCGAAGAGTATGTCCTATGAATTCCGCTGGGTAATCCGGGGAGAGCCGCTGCTGATCCAGGATAAACCGGACGAAGATTTCCTGAAAGAGCCTTACCGCTACAGCGGTGCCGCCATGATTGACTCCGACGGGAATTACAAGGGAATGCTGCAGATTGCTATGGATCCCGAACTGTTCAACCAGATGGAGTCTTCGGTGACATTGACGTCTGTCCTTTCTACTTTTGCACCGGAAAAATCCAGCGTGGTCCTGGCCGTGGAAACGAAAACCGGCAAAGTCTTCAGTTCTGACGACGATCTTAAAGATGAGACGGCAGATAGTCTGAACCTTACGAAGGAAATCCTGGAGGATGATTTTACAGGTTTCTTCTATCTAAAGAAAAACAAAGTGATCGGAGCCTGCCACAACTGTGAGGATTATCATGTGATCGTTGCCTCGCCGACTGCAAAGATTCCGGCCTCCGGGGTGAAGGGCGGTTTTTGGACTGCCCTGCCCGGAATAGTGGCGGAAGTGATCTTTTTCCTGATTCTGGTCTTCTATGTGAGGAGCTGCAGGAAGATGAATGAGGAAGAAATCCACTCTCTCTTAAAACACCGCAGGATTGAGACAAGTGAGGCCGGCCAGCATTTGCACAGGTTTTTTGTCCGGGTGCTTGTCATTTTTGCCGGTGCGGTCAGCGCGGTCTATTTCTTCCGTAATTCCCTCTTTGCAAAGGGGTCCGTTGAGTACTATATCTTTATTAATAACTGGGCAAAGGGATTCCATGTTTTCTCGATTGCACGCTGTCTGATTTATATTGCGATTGCGGTTTTTGTACTGGCTGCGTCCTCAATTCTGCTTAACGCGATTGCCTCACTGGTGATGGCCAGACAGGAGACATTTATCCGCATGGCACTCAGCTTCTTCAAATACGGAGTCGGCATAGCCACAATCTATATATGTGCGAGCATGCTGGGCGCGCCTACCGCTTCACTTCTTGCTTCTGCCGGCATCCTGTCCGTCATGCTTTCATTTGGTGCCCAGAGTATTGTGGCGGACATCATTTCCGGTCTTTTCATAGTCTTTGAGGGGACCTTTAAGGTCGGCGATATGATTACGGTAGATGGCTGGCACGGGCAGGTGGTGGAGATCGGCATTCGAAATACCAAGATGCGGGATCTCATTAGTGAAGACGTAAAAATCATGAACAACAGCACGATCCGGACGATCATCAACTTCTCCGAGCGGCCCAGCTACAGCTCCATTATGGTGGGGGTCGACTATGATACCGATATCCCCGCACTTGAAGCTGCTTTCGAGCGCGAAAAAGCGGCTATGAAGAAGAATATTCCATACGGAATCGGTGAAATCTTGTATATGGGTATCGACCAGCTGAGCGACTCCCAGATGACGCTCAAATTCCAGATCCTGTGCCGGAACCAGGACGATCTGAAGGTGAAACGGGCACTGAACCGGGAAGTCAGGCTGATGTTCGCGAGGAACGGCATCACGATCCCGTTCCCGCAGGTCACTTTGAGCTCCAGGGAGGATGCGGATGAGGAAAAGGATGTCCGCGGACAAAAACCGGCTGATGAAGAAATACCAGTGAACCAGACAGAGATAGGAAAGGACGGTTTAAAATGAGATTCCTGGACCAGATCAGAAAAAAAGCGCGTGAGGCACAAAAGACTATCGTGTTTCCGGAGGGCGAAGAGCCGCGCACGATCCGGGCAGCAGCTATGCTTGCAGAAGAGAAGCTGGCGCGGCCGGTTCTGCTCGGTGACCCCGCCGTGATCCGCTCTCTATCCGGGGAGCTTCAGGCGGACCTTAAGGGCGTCGAAATCATACAGCCCGAAGCAAGCCTGAAAGCGGAAGATTATGGGGAAGAGCTCTATCGGCTCCGGCAGCACAAAGGTTTGAGCCGGGAAGACGCCTCAAGGCTGATCCGGGATCCTATGTATTACGGGGTCATGATGGTACATCTTGGAGACGCCGACGGCCTCGTGTCCGGTGCGTGCCATGCGACCGGGGATATGCTGCGGCCTGCCCTGCAGATCATAAAGACAAAGCCGGGCATCAAAGTGGTCTCCTCCGCGGTCATCGTTGAGCTGCCGGTGGAGTCGATGGGGGAGGACGGGCTTCTGATCTTCTCGGATTGCGTGGTCATTCCCTGCCCCACGGCAGAGGAGCTTGCCTCTATTACCGTCAGCACGGCCGGCACAGCCCGGAAGCTTTGCGATATCAGGGAACCGAAAGCGGCCCTCCTGTCCTTCTCCACAAAGGGAAGCGCCAGCCATGAGCTCGTCACAAAGGTACAGGAGGCGGCGGCAAAAGTACATGAGCTTGCCCCGGATCTCCTCGCGGACGGCGAGCTGCAGTTTGACGCAGCCGTCATTCCGGAGGTCGGACAGGCGAAGGCGCCGGGCTCACCGGTGGCGGGACACGCCAATATCCTGATCTTCCCGGACCTGCAGTCCGCAAATATCGGTTATAAGATCGCCCAGAGGCTTACCGGCGCACCGGCCGTGGCCGTCCTGCAGGGACTCAATAAGCCGTGCAACGACCTGTCCCGCGGATGTACGGTAGAGGAAATTGTCGTGACGGCCGCCATCACGGCTGTGCAGTCATGAACTGCAGTTGCTCTTGACTTTTCTGCCATGGGATTATAATCTATGAATACAGTGCTAGGGGAGCGAAAGCTGAGATTGTAAGGTTCTTACAAACCCTCAATACCTGATCCGGTTAATGCCGGCGTAGGGAAGCGGGAGAATGCCGTTAAGGCATGCAGGATTAGCTTATGATGAGTTTAAGGCCCCCTTTGCCGGGGGCTTTTTTGTTTCACTGTACAAAACTTCGTTTTGGGAGGAGGTATGAAGAATGGAAGCAAGTGTAGCGATTCAGAGCCTGCCGCAGGCAGCGGACGATGATGAACTGTGCAGGATCGTGGATGAGGTGATCGCCTATATCGCGTCAACAGGATACAACTATGTGGTGGGACCCTTCGAGACGACGATCGAAGGGCCGTACGATGCGCTGATGGATATTGTAAAGGAATGCCAGCACATCGCGATCCGGGCGGGAGCGCCCTCTGTCGCCGCGTACATCAAGGTCAGCTACAAGCCGGAAGGTGAGGTTCTTTCCATTGAAAGAAAGATTGGAAAATATAAGGCGTGACTGGCCGGCCCTCCTGGCATTTTTCCTGATCCTTCTCTTGTGGTGGGGCGTGTGCAAAGCGGGGATAGTTCCTTCCTATATGCTTCCCTCGCCGGAGAGCGTATTTGCCGCGTTTGTCTCGGATTTTCCAAACCTGATGTTTCACGCGGCCGTGTCGCTGCAGGAAGCAGTATACGGACTGCTGATCGGGATTGCGCTCGCCGTGGTCATCGCGACGGCCATGGATT
>CACZQS010000129.1 GCA_902783325.1 uncultured Lachnospiraceae bacterium | reverse complement strand
GTTGTACCGCATCTTATCCCCGTTGACCTCCATGATGCACATGGGCAGCGTGTCGAAATAGCGGTTGAGCGATTCGTCTCCCTCAGCTGTCAGCATGCCCATGTCATACAAATTGATTCTGCCGATGGTTGAGTAATACCCGGACTCGGCCGGATTTTCGAGGCCGAGGTCCCTGCCCTGTTCTTTGAGCTCGAGAATCTTCTCGAAGGGAATGGGTTTTCCGTAATAGTACCCCTGGATCTTCGTGCATCCGATCTCCCTCAGGAATTCCACCTGCTCTTCCTGCTCAACGCCCTCACAGACCATCTCCACGCCAAGTCCGAGCGCCATCTTCGCCATCTCGGTGAGAATGATCTTTCCCTCTTCTCCGCTGTCGAAGCCGTCCATAAACCGCATATCGAACTTGATCAGGTCAAAGCGGATGTTCTGGAGCACATCCAGAGAAGAATACCCGCTGCCGAAGTCATCCATCCACACCTGGAACCCCATCTCCTGGAAGCGGATCACCTGCTGCTTCATGAAGTCAAAATCACTGCCGATGACGCTCTCGGTGATTTCGATGGTCAGCAGTGAGCGGTCGATTCCCGCGTCATCCACTCTCCGGCGGATTTCCTCCACGATATCACAGCTGTCGAAGTCCATACGGGACAGATTGACGGACTGGGGGACCAGGTACATGCCGGCATCTGCCTGCCTTTTCAGCTTTTCCAGAATCCGGTCCACGACATACAGATCGAGCTTATAGATCAGCTTGGACTCCTCAAGAGCGGGAATAAAATCTCCCGGAGACAAGAAGCCCGCGACCGGGTCGATCCATCTCGACAGAGCTTCTTCGTCGCACACCTTGCCGTTCGCGGCCCGAACGATGGGCTGGTAGTAGACCTGAAGCCATTGTTCGGAAATGGCTTTGTCAAGGTTATTGATGACGTAGCGGTAGACCTCGCCCCTCTTCAGCATCGCCTCATCAAATACCGAGAAGCAGGAGATATAGGAGCCTCTGTTCTGGTCACAGGCATACTTAGCCCGGTCACAGGCCAGATTGTCGTCCACCATCTCCAGGGAGCCCGGATAGACACCGGCCCTGACCTGAATTCCCTTCCCGTCATTGGCTTTATCACACTTGCGGAAAAGCTCCTGCAGCTGGGATTCGCAGTCTTTTTCTGATGTCACGGCGGCAAAATGATCTCCGCTGTAGCGGCAGACCCGCCATCTGCCGAACTGTCCCGACAGAATCTCCGCGAATTCGCAGATCATCCGGTCGCCTGCCTCAAAACCGTACTGACGGTTGATATTCTTCATTCCGATGATATCAAAATACATCGTCGCCGGGCTTTCACCGCTTTCCAGAAGCCTGATTTTCTCTGCAGCGGACAGTTTGAAAAAATGCCGCATGTTCGGAAGATCCGTCAGCTTGTCATAATAGATCTGGTGATTCAGGTTTTCGACATAGTCCTTGATCTGGTCCCTCATGCGGACAAATGCGTGAGTCAGGGTGCCGACCTCGTTCCGCCCTTTGTAGGGAAGCTCCACATCGTAGTCCGAAGCCGCGAGCCGCTGCGATGCTGCCGTGAGATCTTTTAAGGGAAGCGTGATGAAGCGCATGACGAACAGGATCAGCACCGCGAAGATGACGGTAATGACAGCGGTGAGCAGCACGTTGTTGCGGAGGAGCCGGATCCAGGAGGCCTTAATCTCCTTTACCGGCGCGACAACCACGAGCTTCATGCCGTTTGAAAGCGTACAGAAAGAGACCTGCCTCTCTTCTCCGTCTTTGGTGTAGCGGATCAGTTTATCGCCGTTGCTGTCCTCGCTCATCAGCTCTTCATGAAAAGGCAGGCCCGACAGGTCCATCACTTCGCCGACTTCCATCTCCGGATGGCAGATGACCTGACCCTCCTCATCCAGAAGACACACAAAGCCCGTGTCATAAACCTTTATGGAGCTGACCTGCTCGGCCAGAGTCTCCGCAGGGAGATCCATTCCGATAAGGCCGATAAAAGTCCCGGATTTATAGATGGGAATGACGTAAGAACAAAGCCACATCTCATCCATGGAGCGCAACCGGTAGAGATTTACCCAGGTGGGCCGCCCGCGCATAACAGACTCGAAGTACCAGGCATCATGCTCGGGATCATTCGGATCCAGCTTCCCGGCATCAAGAGGCTCCTGCTCGGCAAACCCGGTTTTGCCTGCCCTTGTATAAAAGAAACCGTGCTCACTGCTGCTGAGCTCAGGGCTCAGGCAATAGTAATAAGCGGTGACGCCGTGCGTATGAGTCGCGTAACCGGCGAAAGTCTCCCGGATTCTGCTCAAGTATGCGGCGAGATAGTCGTCCAGAGCTTTCTGCTGCTCATCCGTGCGCCCGGAAATCTCCGCATCCTGTCCGAATACATTGTTTTCCGCCAGGACGACGCGGTCCAGCGTGTCGGAAGCTGTATTGCTGATCACGGCCATGGACTGCTCGATGCTCTCTGTGTATTTCTCCACGGATTTTCTCGTGTCCTGACCGATCAGGTTCATGGTCTCGACGGAAGTCTTGTCATTTTCCGCCTGCAAAGTAGTATAAGACGCCGCAAATACGCACAGGATAGTCGTAAGTATAGCCGCGATGGTGATGGCAGTGATCTCAAATCGGATTGAATGCATGATCAGCCCTCCTTCCTTAAGGAGTTCCTGTGTGTGCCTTTACGCGCCTGTCATGACGCCTGTTCTTCTATACTCATCTCCCGGTACATATTTTTGACGGAACCGTTCCATGAAGCCGTGACCCCTTTGACCCGGTCGGAAGTCACGTAGGTCCGCTCTCTGGAAAACAGGGGAATCCACGCGGCATCCTTCTGTGCGATGATCCGCTCCAGGTCCCGGTATTCCTGAATGCGCACATCGGGATCAGGGATGACCCTCGCATTCCGGACGCGCTTCATAATATCCTCTCTCGGATAACAGAGGCTGCGGAATGTGGTGTTCTCGGCATCTCCGAAGAAGGTATAGATGAAATTATCCGGATCATTGAAATCCGCAGTCCACAGGGCGGCATAGGAGGTGAGGGAGCCGCTCTTCCGAAGACGCATGAATTCGTCTTCATCCAGAACTTTAATGGTCGTATGGATGCCGACTTTCTCCCACATGGAAGCAGCAAGGCGCATCAGTGTCATTTCCCATTGCGTGGAGGAGGGTTTCACCTGGATGGTGAGGTCAAACCCGTCAGGGAAGCCGGCCTCCTCAAGCAGCTTTTCGGCCTCCTCCGGCGAATAGGGGATTTCCTGAAGTTCCGGATTGAACCCGTAAAGCCCGCGCGG
>CACZQS010000128.1 GCA_902783325.1 uncultured Lachnospiraceae bacterium | reverse complement strand
TATCTGCCGAAGGCAGATGATTTAGTGAACTGCATATAGGCTTAACGAAATACGTTGCCGGCAACGTATTTCGTTAGCGTCTATAGTAACTAAACTGTTGTCGGAGACGAGTTTAGTAAGTTCATGCTGCGCATTCACTAACTAAATTCAGCCCTCCCTCAAAAATACTGATTATATTATTTGTATATCTATATATTTCAACAGACAAAATGGGATTTTACCATTGAATCGTGAACCCGTCAACACTGACCTTGTTCAATTCATTCCGATGTGCGCTCTTCTGTCTATCCCTTTTTGTCTGTAGTATGCGGCCTTATCTTCGTACATACAGCGATCGGATTTCCGGAGCACATCCTCCACGCTCTCACTTTCCGTCATCACCGCGCAGCCGGTTGAAATACTGTACCCGCTTCGGATCACAGCCGCCTTTACTTTAGCCATTTTCTGTTCAATCGCATCCAATGCCTGCTGCACAAAAACGATGACAAACTCATCGCCTCCGAGACGGTAGGCTGTCGTGTCATGGCTGTTCACTCTTCTGAGACACCGGCTTATCTCCTCGATGGCCGTGTCACCTGCCGCGTGTCCCTGGGTATCGTTGATGGTTTTTAACCCGTTTATATCGATAGATGCGATGGCGGATATGCTTTTTTTCTTGTACCGGGTATCGTCATAAAAAGCAAAACGATTATCCAGAGCAGTCAGAGAATCCAGCCTGTTATCGTGGGCCCGCAGGAACATATAGAAGAAGACACTGCTGATCATGATCGCTTCATTTACACGGCATCCGCCGTAAGAAGCATCAATAAATGCCGCCGCTATGCAGGAGATACCGCAGATAATCAAAAGCCAGCGCTCTGTATTGCGGCCCTCATAAAAGCGCTTCCAGGTCAGCATCAAGACCTGAATCAGATAAAGCAGCGCCACGAAAAAGCCGAAATATCCCAGCGGTCCGCGCACAAACTGATACTCCTCATCGAACGAGAATGCGATCGGAGAGAAGAATGCGGTTGCGTATACGGCAAAATTGACCAGACACAGGATCCAGACTCTCCATGTTCTCCGGCCCGGCGGACAGATGACCAGCAGCAGACCGACTGCGGCGGCCGGGCGAAGCGTATACCCGATCACGGATAGGAGGATCCGCCAGAACACGAGCCCGGGATCCAAAGCAGTCATGCTTTCGGCCAGGTCTTCTATAACCAGAAGCGAACAGCAGATTATGGTGATCCAGGAATAACGCAGTTCTGCATTTCTCGTCTTTTTGCGGGCCATCAGCTTCAGCCCGAAAGCAGCGATGAGGATAATTGTTATAAAATGCTTTGTCAGTAAAGAACTTAACAATACACTTCCTGTCAAATAATCAACCCCCTGTATATGGTGTGTACAGCCCCTCTCCCTATAGGGAACCATACATCATCATGATATTATTAATTCATTCGGAGCATTCATTATACAGGAAATGGCGCCGCAATGGCACAAAAAAATCGTGAGCAAATTGTGGAAAATACACGAAAACATACCTTCTATTTTGTGCACAAAAGAAAACCGACTTCTATGCCGGTCATAACTCCGCTTCTTCAGCGCTAATTTATCCCGTAGATCTTCACGTCTTCAAAGAATCTCTCCATGCCGGGAACAAGCCTGGAGTTTGCGTTCATCCCCGTATCTCCGAGCGCTTCGAGCTTATTCTTGCCGTGGTAATCGCTTCCCGCCGTCACATACAGATGATAGTAATCCGCGAATCCCAGCATGTGTTCGATGAGCTTCGGTGAAAAGCCGGAATAGAACGCTTCCACTCCCTTCAGTCCGAATCCGACCAGCCGTTCCAGGCGGTCTTTCATCTCGTTATCGAGAATGAGCTGGTCCCCGCTGCCGTAAAAGGGATGTGCAAGAACCGGGATCCCTCCGCTTTCAAGAATTCCCGTGATGGCCTCCTCCGAACGAAGATATTGGCTTTTTACATGAAGCTGGTCGATATAATCCTTGATGGCTTCTCCCCGTGATTTGGCATAGCCGTATTGGACCATCAGATTCCCGATATGAGGCTTTCCGGGGTTGTCCATACTCAGGAGCTTCCGGATTTCTTCCTCCGGGAACACAAAGCCGAATTTATCCTTTATGAATTCAAGCCTGGCCTTCACCTTATTCATTCGCAGGCTGTGGCCCTTTTCAACAAGCGCATTGATCGCGTCCGATTCCGGATCATAGCCGTATCCCAGAATGTGATATTGCCCCAGCTCGTCCTTGCACGAAAACTCCGAACCGCAGATAAACCCCGGGTCACCGTCTTTCAGAAGTCCGCGAATGATCCCGCAGCCCTTCACGGCATCATGATCGGTCAGTGAAAACAACGCGATGCCGGCATTTTTCACCTTCGAAATAATCTCCTCCGGTGTATCGCTTCCATCCGACACGGCGGAGTGCATATGCAGATCAATCTTTCCCCTTAAAACCATATACTACACCTGCTTTATAATCTTTTAAGCCGACGCACCATTTTCATCTGATGCATCGGCTTTATGTTCAGCGTTTTTACCCGCAAAGCAGCATAAAAGCGGTCTTTACAGCTTAGCTGCAAATTCTTTAATCTCTGCCGCCAGCTGCGTGCTGATCGGAGAATTGCTGTCCCATGCATCAATCACCTTGCAGACGAGATCACATGTGTCCTCATACTGATCTGTCAGCTTTCTGAGCCTGTTGGACAGATGAGCCATGATCATTCCGGCTTTTGCAGGATTCTTCTCAAATAATTCCCTGAGATCTTCTTCGAGAATCACCTCAAGGGTCGTGTCCTCGAGTGCGACGGCAGTGGCCGTGCGCGGCTCATTCCTGATGAGACCCATCTCGCCGAAGAACGTGTTCGGATACAGTTCCGTAATCTTTAACTCTGCGTCCGTGCCATAGCCCCTGTAGATACCGACCCGGCCCCAATGGATGTCATACATGCAGTTCCCCGTCATGCCCTCTTTTACGATCACGGTGCCGGCCGGGAACTCCTGCACTTTCTTGGAATAACCCTTTGAGTGCTCTCCGTACTTTTCCAGGAGAATCTTATCGTTTACCATCGCATCAACGCTCTTGAGGCCGGATCTGCGTTTTCTTGCATGCTTCTTTGTTCTTTCCTTATATTTGCTTCCGCCCGAAATCTCCGGATCCTCACTGATCTCCCTGATCAGGCCGACGGCATCTTCATAAGACGCGGTCAGATCAGCGATGCGTGTGCCGAGATGCTTCATAAGTGCGATGCTCAAATCCGGATCTCCGGCCAGATAGCCGTCGGTCTCGTCGCAGGAAATCTCCTCGACCTCGGCACCTTCCGGCCCGGCCACGGCAGTCGCGCTGCGCGCATATTTTTCAATAACCGCCATTTCTCCAAAGAACTGCCCTTTCTCCAGCATTGCCAGAACCAGCGCATCGGGCTGTTCATAGTCAAGAATAATCATGACGCTTCCGCGAAGAACACGGAAAAAGCTGTCTCCGAGTTCTCCCTGTCTGAAGATAATTTCACGGCTTTGATAAATCTTCTTGTTCATGCTTATTGTCTCCTCCTTAAAAACACTATTGTTTCCTTTTTAAGTGAACACACTTTACCTGTTTTTATCGGTCCTGGTGTATTTTCTGATCCACGCTTCATAGGCAGAGGGAATCGATGTGTACTGAAGCAGATAGATATTGTCATTCTTTCGGGTCACCTTACAGAACAGCTGTCCTCCTGTACTGATCCGGATGTTCTCAAAAAGCTTCAGATCCGTCTCCGTCTCCAGTTCCGCCGCGGCATGACCCACGGAAAGAATCCCTCCGTAATACGGTTTTTCCATCGTATGCTTTCCGTCAACCCTGTTGAAGCAGATCGGAATCGGCTCATTCAGTTTCTTCGGCGCATCACTCGGAATGCGGATATGGATATCATAGGGTTCTCCGATTCCCACCACATGGGACAGCGTAATCTCTTCGTCCGCTCCCTTGGGAAGAACCGTCATCTCTTTTTCGATTTCAAGAGGTGCCCGGATCAGCTCCCGCACCGACGGGGATATAAGGACCTGTCCTCCGGTTGTGTAGCTCTCAATCCGGCCGCAAAGATTGACATTGCTGCCGACGACGCCGTACTTCATCCTCTTCTCGGATCCGATATTGCCGACGATGACTTCCCCGCTGTTGAGGCCGATTCCCATCTCGAGAATCGGATAATCCCTTTCGGTGTTCCATCTGTTCACCGCCTCCATGGCTGCCTGCATCTCCAGGGCAGCCGCCACCGCATCTGCGGCGTGGGAGCCGGAATACTTCGGGGCCCCGAATACAGCCATAATTCCATCGCCTATGAATTCGATGATGGTTCCGCTGTGCTTCTGGATGACGTCCGTCATCGTTTCCAGATAATGGTTCAGCATTGCGATCAGATCATCAGCGTCCATCACCTCACTCATGGCCGTGAAGGCGCGCAGGTCGCTCATCATCATGGTCACGTTCCGCTTATTGCCTCCGGGTGTCAGTCCGTCGGGGGTATCCAGCAGCTCGCTGACGATCTCATCCGAGAGAAACTGTCCGAATGTCTTGCTGAGCAGCTCGTTTCGTTCATTCAGCTTCCGGTTAAGCTGCTTGATCTGCTGCATGGCCTTCAGAGAGTCCTTGAGCTCCATCAGTTCACTCAGATCGCTGATCACGATCGTGAAGCCTGCGCTCTTCCCTTCAGAGCTCTTGAAATAAGAAGTCACCAGCCGGAGATGCTTTGTCGCACCGTCTGAATAAAACGGCACGATCGTCGAATAAGGCTGTTCCTCCGAATAGATCGCATCGATCAGCGCCTGGGCCATCGCGTCATTCTCGGGATGCGTCATTAAGCTTTCGGCAAAGGTAATGCTCTTCAGGTGTTCCTCATCTGTCCCTAAGATGGCGCAGGCCGTCGCATTGCAGAACCTGATTCTCCCGTCGAGGCCGATGACAACCACTCCGTCGGACAGATTCTGAACCACACTATTCTGAATATCTTCGTGAGTCATGGGCCGCTCCTGTTATTCCGCGTTCAGGGAAGCTTCATGGACACGGGCGCATGCGGCCTGATACTGCTCTGTCAGACTTCTCAGCCGGTGGGACATGTGATTCATAATCATCTCAACCTTCACCGGATTCTTTTCGAGAAGCTCCTCGAGGTCCTCCTCATAGATGATCTCGACCATTGCGTCTTCCAGAGCCACCACGGTTGCGCTTCTGGGTTCATCACTGAGCATTCCCGCTTCTCCGAAGAAGCTGTTGGGATACAGTTCCGCCAGCTTTACCTCGTGGTCCGTTCCGTAGCCGGAATACACTCCCACACGGCCGGAATGGAGGTCATACATACAGCGGACCGCCTTGCCTTCCCTGCAGATCACGGTTCCGGCCGGATAGGTCTCCACTTTCTTATAGTAGCCTTCCGAGTGTTTGGCTTCCTTCAGATTATTGAAGAATTCCGCTGTACTTCCGCTGTCCTCCGGATGATTCTTATTATGTCTGTCGGAGTGTTTTCTGATCCGGTCCCTGAGGCTGCCGCTCTTCTCCCGGTCTTTCCCTTCCTCCAGCTCCCGGAGCACCCCGCTGACATCGTCATAGTCGGCTGTCAGGCTTTTCAGTCTGTCCCCCAAATGCTGTATCAGCACCAGCATGTGCTCCGGATGCTCTCTCAGATAGGAGACCATCTCGTCAGAGGAATATTCCGTCACCTTTGTTCCCTCAGCGAGGGCCGCTGCCGTAGCGCTGCGCGGATAACACTCGATGACCGCCATTTCCCCAAACATCTCATTCTCCGCAAGCTCTGCCAGCTTCAGCTCATCTGCTTCTCCATAATGGAGGAATATGCCGACGCGCCCTTCCGTAATTCTGAAAAAAGAATTGCCCTGCTCTCCCTGACGGAAGATTACCTCATTCATGTGAAAGCTTTTTTCAACCATCTGCGTTCCTTCCTCCATATGCCGGAATGATACTATATGGTTACTGCACCCTGCCGTTTTTTGCGGGAGGGTGCAGTAGTCTCATGTTGTGCCCAAAGCCGCACTTTCATCTGCTGCAAAAAGAGAATCTCAGAAAGTGATTACCTCAGGTTCTGTAGCAAACGAGCAGAATGTCGCTGTTGCATCCTTGAGATAGAACATCTGCATATTATCGTCGTCAGCGCTGTACATTCCCTTAAGAGAAGGCATCCTCTCAAGCATCGCTTCCTTCACTTCGACGCTGTCGTCTTCCACAAGCTCAGCAGCGATCCGGACCCATGCGCCGTTCAGGCAGCAGCAGATCTCCACAAACGGGTTCTCGGCGATCTGTTTGGAGACGCTCTTGGACTTACCCGTCTGGATGTAGAGCTTCCCGTCGCGGAGAAGGACCGTCCCGAAGGGCCTGACTTTCGGCTTGTTTCCGTCCACGGTGGCGAGGAAATAATACCCGGCATCATTCAGGAAATAGTAAACCTTATCAATTCCCGTCGCTTCCGCGCGGACTTCAAGACCTGCCAGCATGACAGCCGCATAGGTCTTCAGATAAGCGGCAAGGTCGGCAAGGGAAAGACCGAGCTCCCTGTTCATAAAGTCTTCTGCGACGAGGAGATTCGCCACTTTCACACCGAGGTTGATAAAGCCCAGCTCAACCTCTCCGCCAAAGGCCACGAGCGCCTCCGCATCGGATCCGTCCTCAACCATGAAAACCGTATCCGGAATCCCGTTTCCGTCATAATCATGCAGATACAGGTTGAACTCTCCGTTGCCGCTCAGGTCAACCGCGATCGTGTCGATCATTCTTCCGACCTTCGTGCTGGAAAAGCTCACATCGGCCATGCCGTCTCCGTCCAGGTCGAGGGCGATCTCCCTCCAGCCGCTGCGGACCAGCATCTTGCTCAGTTCCGGATCGTTCTTAATGCGCTTCTTTGCTTCACGAATACTAATTCTTTTCACTTCCATGAATGACCACCTCTAAAACAGTTGTTAGTTATTTCGGGTTACTCTTTATC
>CACZQS010000127.1 GCA_902783325.1 uncultured Lachnospiraceae bacterium | reverse complement strand
TGAGCCGTGTTCTGGACGCAAAGGTAAAGGAAAAGATCATCTGGTCGGTCGCGCTTGCATCCGGCGTGGTTTTCCTGTAAACTGTACTTTTGACTACAGACAAGGTTTGAAAAAGGAAGAAAAAGATGGTTGAACTGGATCCCATCCGTTTGGAATTGAATAACTATGATGAGCCCCTCAAAGAGATGCGGGACTCCCTTGATCTCGAGATGAAGGAAAAGCGCATAGAGGAACTGAACCGGGAGATGGAGGACCCCTCCCTCTGGGACGTTCCGGAAGAAGCGCAGAAAAAGATGAAGCTGCTGGCGGCACTGAAAGAGGATGTCAGCGGCTATCAGCAGCTGGTAAGCGACCGGGACGACATCCGCGACATGATCGCCATGACGGACGAGGAACCGGATCCGGATATGATTCCGGAAATCCAGTCCATGTACGAGAGCTTCAAGTCGCGCTTCGAGTCTATCCGCATGAAGACGCTGCTCTCCGGCGAATACGACAAATGCAATGCCATCGTGACGCTTCACGCCGGCACGGGCGGAACCGAGGCGATGGACTGGACGAACATGCTCTACCGCATGTATACGAGATGGGCGGACGCGCACCATTTCTCCGTGGAAGTGCTGGATATTCTCGAAGGCGATGAAGCCGGGCTCAAGTCCGTGACCTTCCAGGTAAACGGAGAAAATGCCTACGGCCTTCTCAAATCCGAACACGGCGTCCACCGGCTGGTCCGCATCTCGCCGTTTAACGCAAACGGCAAGCGCCAGACCTCCTTCTCCGCCTGCGAAGTCATGCCGGACATCGAGGAGGACCTGGATATCGAGATCGATCCGAAGGACATCCGCGTCGACACATACCGTTCATCGGGAGCAGGCGGACAGCACATCAACAAGACCTCTTCCGCGATCCGGATCACGCACTTCCCGACGGGCATCGTCGTCACGTGCCAGAACGAGAGATCGCAGTTCCAGAATAAGGACAAGGCCTTCCAGGAGCTGAAGATCAAGCTCTATATGCTGAAGAAGGAAGCCAATGCCGAGAAGCTCGACGATATCCGCGGCAAGGTCACGGAGATCGCCTGGGGCAACCAGATCCGCTCCTATTTCCTGCAGCCGTATCAGCTGATCAAGGACTTGAGGACAAATGAAGAGCAGCCGAACGCCCAGAAGGTTCTGGACGGCGATATCGATCCGTTTATCAACGCGTATCTGAAGTGGACGGCACTCGGCAATACCGATACGACGGACAAGACCGGAACAAGATGACAAGGAGGTTCATATGGCGAAGATAGCGATTATGGGATACGGCACGGTAGGGGCCGGTGTATATAAGACTCTTGCGATGAATAAGGACGCGATTAAGCGCCGCGTCGGCGAGGAAGTGACCGTCAAGCGGATTCTCGACCTGAGGGAATTCCCGGGAGACCCCGCGGAGAAGCTCGTGACGCATGAGTTTACCGATATTTTAAATGACACTGAGATCAGCGTGGTCGTGGAGACGATGGGCGGACTGAAGCCCTCCTACCCCTTCACAAAGCAGCTGCTTGAGGCGGGCAAGAGTGTCTGCACCTCCAATAAGGAGCTGGTGGCGGCCCACGGCGTCGAGCTGCGCGAGACGGCAAGAGAGCACCATGTGAATTATCTATTTGAGGCGAGCTGCGGCGGCGGCATCCCCATCATCCGTGTTCTCAACACGGCCCTCACGGCGGAGGAGATCGAGGAGGTCACCGGAATTTTGAACGGCACCACCAATTACATCCTGACCAGCATGGCCGAGGAAGGCAAAGAGTTCGGCGACGCCTTAAAGGAGGCCCAGGAGAAGGGCTATGCGGAGCTGCATCCCGAGGCGGATGTGGAGGGCCATGACGCAAGAAGAAAGATTGCGATCCTTTCCTCGCTTGCATACGGAAAGCACATCAACTGGGAGGAAGTCCCGACAGAGGGCATCACGAAGGTCGATAAAGCGGATATCCGCTACGCGAAAGCGCTCGACTGCAAGATTAAGCTTCTTGCGACCAGCCGGCGCGAAGAGAAAGGCATCTGGGCTTTAGTGGCCCCGATGATGATCGGCAGTGAGAATCCGCTGACAGCAGTGGGCGGCGTCATGAACGCCGTTATGGTAAAAGGAAATGCCGTCGGAACCACCATGTACTACGGCAGCGGCGCGGGATCCCTTCCCACAGCCAGCGCGGTCTGCGGCGACGTGATCGACTGCGTGAAGCATAAGGGGATGACGATCCGCACGGAATACAGCACGGAGAATCTCACATTGCTCCCGGTCAATGAAGTGCCCCGGCCCTTCTTCGTACGCATGAAGGGAAATGAGGAAGACGCAAAGAAAGCATTCGGCTCCATATCTCAGGTGATCCGTCTCGAGGGACTTGAGGGTGAATTCGGCTTCCTCACGGAGATGATGCCCGAGAAGACATTCCGGGAAAAGCTGGAGAAAGCGGAAGGCGTGATCAACTGGTACCGCAGGGGAAAGATGGAAGAGGAGCAGGAAGCATGAAATACGCACTGATACTGGGAGACGGCATGGCGGACGAACCGATCGAAAGCCTCGGAAACAGGACGCCGCTCGAGTACGCTTCGACGCCGATGATGGATGAACTCGCCGCAAAGGGGGAGATCGGGATTGTGCACACGATCCCAAAGGGCATGAAGCCCGGATCGGACACGGCGAATTTAAGTGTTCTGGGGTATGACCCCAAGCGCTTCTATTCGGGCCGTTCCCCTCTGGAAGCTCTGTCCATCGGCGTTCCGATGAAGGATACCGATATCTCCTACCGCGTCAATATCGTGACGCTTGACGGCGCCGAGCCCTTTGAGGCGAAGACGATCATCGATCACAGCTCGGACGAGATATGCACTGAGGATTCGGCGGTTCTTCTGAAGGCGGTGCTGGAGACATTTGACGATCCGCGGTTTCAGTTTTATGCGGGCACTTCCTACCGTCACTGCATGATCTGGGACAAGGGGGAGGCCGTGGAGCTTCAGCAGCCCCATGACCATCTCGGCGAGGTGATCGGCCCGTATCTGCCCGGAGAACCATTTTTAAGCATGATGAAGAAGAGCTATGAAGTGCTCAAAGACCATCCGCTCAATCAGGAGAGGATCCGGAAAGGTCTCAATCCGGCCAACTGCTTCTGGTTCTGGGGAGCCGGGCGGAAGCCGCTTTTGGAGTCGTTTGAGAAAAAGTTCGGGAAAAAAGGCGTCATGATTTCGGCCGTGGACCTGCTCAAAGGAATCGGCGTGGGCAGCGGCATGACGGTCGTGAAGGTGGAAGGCGCGACCGGCGGACTCAATACGAATTATGAGGGCAAAGCGGAGGCGGCGGTAAATGCTCTCCTTCGTGACGGTTATGATTTTGCTTACGTCCATGTGGAGGCTCCGGACGAGATGGGGCATCAGGGCAGCGTCGAGAAGAAGATCAGGTCGATCGAGTATCTGGACCAGCGCGTGATCCGCATCGTGAAAGAGGCGCTCGACGCATCCGGAGAGGATTACCGTATTCTCGTGCTGCCGGATCATCCGACGCCGATCCGCGTTAGGACGCATACGGCGGATCCGGTGCCGTATCTGCTGTACGACAGCGCTGATCCGCAGCAGCATGAATGGAAATACAATGAGAGGGAGGCCGCTTTAAGCGGCAATGACGCCGGGGAAGGGCCGGCCATGATGCCGAAGCTGCTTCAGATTTGATTGCAAAACAAATGAGCCGGGGATAACCCCCGGCTCAAAGTTTGTCTGCAATAAAGTTGCTTCAGCCCTGGCTGATTGCTTCTGTCGGGCATGCAGCTGCGCATGTTCCGCAATCTACGCATGCGTCCGCATCGATAACGTAATGAGAATCGCCCTCAGAGATCGCACCGACCGGGCACTCACCTGCACAGGTTCCGCAGCTTACACATTCGTCAGAAATAACATATGCCATAGTTGAATCCTCCTTAAAATTAGAATCAGAATGATCTTTGCATATATTCTAATGCGTGAATATTCGGTTAATCAAGACAAATCTCCTTTGTACGTCTCTTGACGGAAGGGGGCGGTGTGCTTATAATGCTATAAGATTTCAAGGAACAGAATTCAGTTCCGGCAGCAGTGTCTGCCGGTGCAGAATTAGTTGTAAAAGGAGGTTCAATTAAGATGGCACAGATTACAAAAGATATGACGATCGGTGAGATTCTCAGGGTCGACAGCAATGTTGCTCCGGTGCTTATGAGCATGGGCATGCACTGCCTCGGCTGCCCCGCTTCACAGGCTGAAACTCTCGCGGAAGCCGCGATGGTGCACGGCCTCGACGCAGACGTCGTGGAAGCGGCTGTGAATCAGTACCTCGGCCAGCAGGCCTGAAGCAAGTCAAAAAGGGTGAGCGCCCGGGCGCTCACCCTTTTTTCATCCCTGTATTCGATTTTGAAAATGGATTATGTCTTGGATTCCGCCACGGCCCGGATCTCGTCCTGGGCCTTCAGGAAGGAATCCACAATCTTCGGATCGAAATGACTCCCGCTCCCTTCTTCGATGATGCCCACTGCCTTCTCGAAGGGGAACCCGTCTTTATAGCTGCGCTTCGACACGAGCGCGTCGAAGACATCGGCCACGGCCATGATGCGGGCGGACAGAGGAATCTCTTCTCCCGATAGTCCGTCCGGATAGCCCTTGCCGTTCCACTTCTCGTGGTGGTAGGCGGCGAGATTTCGGGCTTCCTTCAGATACCCGGAGTCTTCCTCCGAGACGGCGGCAATCGCCTGGTCGATGATCTCACCGCCGGCGGCCGCGTGGGTTTTCATGATGTCGAATTCCTCATCCGTCAGCTTGCCGGGTTTATTGAGGATGGCGTCCGGAACCTGGATCTTGCCTATGTCATGAAGCGGAGCGGAATTCACGACGTCCTCGCAGAACTCATCCGTGAGCTGATCCGTATAAGCGCCGTCCTTCCTCATCTGGTCCATAATAATCCGGGCGTAGGAAGCCGTGTTGCGGATGTGGTTTCCCGTGCAGAGATCGCGGCTCTCCACGAGATCCGCGAGCACGAAGATCAGGCCGTTCTGCATCTTCGCGATCTTCTCGTTCTGCTCCTCCGCGTGCTCGATGTATTCCATCGTCTCTTCCGTCGTCTTTGTGAAGGCGGTATAGAGATTCTCGATCTCGTCTCCGGTCGAGATCCGGAGCCGCTTCAGATGTTCGACGTTCTCCTCGCGGGCGCCCTCCGAATCGAAGGCAAAATTACCGGCCGCCATGGCTATCGTATTGATGGGAAGAATCATCCGGTATTCGGCGAGATAGACCTCGAGGGTCAGCACGAGCAGGAAGAAACCGATGAACAGGGCGATGACGCGTGTGAGGAAGATCATCTCCGTGTGACGTATGTGGGCCATGGAAATGTCAACGCCCGCATAACACACGCAGTTTCCGTCCTTGTCGTACAGGGGCTTATAAATGGTGAGCAGCCACCCGTAGGTGTCATCGGTGATCACCGGGTCAATCTCTTTTCCTGCCAGGAGAGCGGGGAGCATGTCCCTGAAGGATTCGTCGAACTCGACGACATCCCCGGGGTTTCCGCCTTGAAGCTCGGGTGTGTCCGCATCGAACACGACGTGGCATCCGTCCTCCAGAATCTTATAGACATAGATATAGGCGATGTCCTCACTGCTGTTGAGGAGATCGCAGATCGCTTTGTCAATCTCTTTGTATTCCGGGGCATTCTCGCCGTCGCGGAGGAATTCGTCAACGCGGTCACGGTTCACGAGATCCGAGACGACGTTCGCCACACCGTAGCCCATGCGGATCTCCTGCTCGGTCATCGCGTTCCGGTAGAGAGTGAAGCTGATGCCCGTCACCATCACGGCGATGACGATGACTGTCCCGGCGAGAATGAAGAGGATCTTCTTCTGCAGAGAGAGCCCGCGCGTGGGGCGCTTCTGGGCATTCGACCGCTCCTTTTGCGGCAGGGGCGTCTGCCTCCAGTCATAAAAATGGATCTTCTCCTGGATGTGCTCCGGAATGAGCTTCAGGATCACGAAGGCAAGGAAAACCGTGATCGCTTTGTCGACGATATCGATGAGAAAATCCGCCGTGAACTGCGCCCAGAATTCGGAGCGGATGCAATGGTCATACAGGAAATGCGCCAGGGAGGCGCCATTTCCCACACCGAATTCCTGCCCGAAAAGATGCCAGGTGAGGACGGAACCGATGCCGCCGCCGATCAGGGCCAGGCAGATGATCGGAATAATGAGGCGGGACAGCCTCTTGAAGTATCCTTTATGCGCAAAGTAAGCAGAAACCAGCGCGATCATGACGCTGGTTGAGCTGTAATAGGCAGTATTGATGTCGCTTAAGCCGCCGACAAGGTTTGACAGAAAGCCGACGAGGATGCCGGGAACCACACCTCCCAGGGCGGAGGCGAGCACGATTCCGAGGCAGTCAAAGTAGATCGGAAGGCCTAAGACGCTGACGAGCATTGCCCCTGCCCGGCTGATCACGATTCCCGCAAGGACGATCAGCAGGAGCTTAAGAAATCTGCTGCCGTGCCTTGTTGTTGTGACATCGCTGTTTCTACTCATAAAGATCTGTTTACCTTTGCTTATGCTTCAATAAGAGAACCGAGCTTTGCGACGGCATTTCCGGAGATGACCGTCTCCTCGTGTTCGCGCAGGAACGCTTCCGCTGAAGGCGGACAGGGCTCACCGGAGCCGTATTCCGAGAGGATATTGCACACGCGGTTGAAATCCTCCGGCGTCACTGCCTGATGAACGACCAGCAGATACTGCTTCTCGCGCTTCGTGCGGTACAGCGTGCTTTCCCCTTTATAAAAATGGTGAAGGGCGGCACACGCGCGGATGACATCGTCCAGTTCCAAAAAACGGAAGCCTCTTGTAATTGAGATCGCTCCGGGCCCGGTTTCTCCCTTCTTCCTGCCGGCGCGGCCGGTTTTCTTCTGAACCGGCTGTGCCGCCACGGCCCTGGAGAGCTCGTCCTTGTCTTCCGGGGCGTCTGCCTTGCCCTTCAGGGCCGAGGTCTTGGCCTCCATCAGCTTGTGGAAGATATCGATGATGTCGTCCGCCCCGTCGACCTTGTAGGGAGCCTCACCGTCCGCCACCACTTCGGTCGGGGAGAATTTCGCGAAGCGCGTATCGAGCTCCTCCGGGTCCTCGACCTTCGTGATGACGAGGGTGAGGCTGTTGCCGGAGGTAGGAATCGCCTCGATCATGAGCGGTATATTGCTGTCGTTCGTGAACCCGTACTGCTTGTGCGCCTGAATCATCATATCGCGGAACAGCGCGCGGGCCTTCTCGCTTCCGTAGGCGAGCTCACTGAGCCGGATCTGCCTCTTCTCGAGGTCCTCCGGAGTCAGGCAGCAGCGGATCTGTGTATCACTTATTTTCTCTATCTTCATAGTCTCTTGTCCTATAGGGTGCCTGTTTTGATTTTGAACACGTCAAAACCGCGGCAGCGGTCCTGTCGTTTTCTAGAGTATACCCCATGTCCGGTCTGTTGTAAATTCTTCTTATTTTATTACTTTCTTCTCAGGTTTTCAGTAATCCATTGACGTTTCGGTTTTGTCCGTTATAATCATAAAACACAGGAGGGCCCGCCTGGAAACACAGGGATGAAATTCATCTCATAACCGTCTTAACAAATCTATGAAAATCTACGGAAATGCCATTTACGGCCGCTTAAGGAGCGCAGCAGCAGGCTGCTTCTTACGTGAAAGGCTGTCATGAAAAAGAAAGGAGGAGGGCTCTTAATCATACACGGGAAAAATGTTTGTAAGGCAGTTCATGCCTTCGACAGATAAAACTCAATATATGAACCCCGGACCTTTTAGGAATCCCAACGTGTGCCTTGAGGTCCGGGGTTCTTTTATGCCTTCTTTTTCCCCGGCCGCGAGTATAGCGGTTTACGATCCATGCGAAAAATGGTACAATAACCCCAAATTCGGCAGCGAGTACTAAGGTATGACGAAAGAAGTAAGAAAGAAGCAGCTGGCATTAAGGACGGCCGCCCTTCTCGCGGCACTCGTTGTGATTGCAGGACTCGTAATCTTTCTTGTGATCCGCTTCGTTCCGTCCGGAAAGCATATGGACGCGGCATCGTATTTCGGCGTCAGCGAAGGCCGGACCCCCGTCGTTGCGGACGGGAAGGTTCTTTCCGGGAAAAGCATTGAGAACGGCCCGGAGCTGTACCTGGATCTGGAAGATGTCTCGGCATCGGTCAATTCGTCTTTCTTTTATGAAGACACAGAAGATCTTCTGATCGTCTCCGCTCCCAGGGAAGTTTATAAAATGAGCCTCAGCGGCGGCAGGACCGGGAACGGAGAAGCCGTGCGCGAAGATGAGAGCATCGGTGTCTCCTTGTCTTTTCTTGAACGCATGACGGATGCTGTTTTTGATGTCTATGAGGATCCGCACCGCGTTGTGATCCGGACGGAGCATACCCTGCCGGTGATGACATTTTCCGAAGATGCCCCGATCCGGCAAAAAGCCGGAATCCGAAGTCCGATTGTGAAGGACTGTAAGCAAGGGGAGACCGTCTTCGTCCCGGATTATGGGGCCGACGGGTCGGAAAAAGAAGGAAAAGCGCCGAAGTGGACGCGGGTGTACACGGAGGACGGATTCGCAGGGTATGTCGAGGACCGCTTTCTTACCGGTCTTGAGGTTTCGGAGACCGCTCACCGGTATCCGGCGGGAGAATATACAAAGCTGCTGTCCGGAGAACCGCTCAATATCGTATTCCACCAGACTACAGACCAGGCGTCCAACAACGCCCTTGAGGAGTCTCTTGAGGGAGTGGAGGGAGTTAACGTCATCGCGCCGACCTGGTTTTTCATGGACGGGGGAGGAGATCTGACGAGCCTCGCCAGTGAGAGCTATGTGGAGACCGCGCACGAAAGAGGACTCGGGGTCTGGGCGGTTCTCAACGACTTTGACGGAATGATCGCAAGCCCGGCGGACACGTCGGAAGCTCTCTCTTCGGATGCGAACCGCTCGGCCCTGATCGATACGGTGACCGAAGAAATCGTAAGAAGCGGGGCGGACGGACTTATCATCGATATTGAACTTGTCCGGGAAGGAGCCGCTGCCGATTACGCGGAGCTGATCCGGGAGCTCTCCTCCTCCATGAGAAGAGAGGGGAAGGTGCTTGCCGTCTGTACTTATGTGCCGAGGTTCACGAAATACCTGAACCGCCCCGAACTGTCAAAAGCGGCAGATTATATTATCGTGATGTGCTACGATGAGAACACGGCCGGTTCGAAGAAAGCGGGATCCGTGTCTTCCCTGCCCTTCGTGAAGCGCGGGATCACGGATACAATCAGGGAAGTTCCGAAGGAACAGGTGATTGCCGCACTTCCATTTTTCACCAGGCTCTGGGAGACGGATGCGGACGGCTCTGTGAGCTCGAAGAGCTATGGAATGAGCGCGGCCGCGTCCCGCATGGAAGAGCTTCAGATGAGTCCTTCCTTCGACGAACAAACCGGACAGAATTACGCGGAAAAAAAGAGCGGCGATACGCTCTTTCAGATATGGGTGGAAGATGCCGCCTCTCTTGGGGAGAAGATGGAGGCGGTGAGAGATGCCGGCTGTGCCGGCATCGCCGAGTGGAAGCTCGGTCTTGAGACTCCGGATGTCTGGGAGGTTCTGGAGCTCTGAGAATACTCGTTCATTCATAAACCATGGTTCATTTTGGAGTATAAAGGAGCCAAATTCTGTTTTCGAATGCGAAGCATGAGAATTACAGAATTGGGTACGAAAACTATTAGTCAGCGTGCAAAACTTCGTTTTGGGAGGAGTACACAGGGGTATGGAAGATTACATGTCATTCAAACAGGCTTTGAGGGGCTTTGACAAGGACGAAGTCCTGGATTACATCCGGAAGCAGGAGGAGGAAGCCAATGTGCGGATCGCCTCTCTCGAGAAGGATATCCGGAAGAGAGACAAGATCATCTCTGAGCTGAAGAACCGGATCGTGCTCAAAGACGAGCAGGTCGACCGGATGGAGAAGGACATCCGGGAGAAGTATCAGAAATACATCGAGAATTACCGTCAGATCGGGGATCTCGTCTATGAGTCGAAGGTGAAGGCCGAGCGTATCGTCGAGGAGGCCCACATCGAAGCGGACCGCATCCTCGCCAACGCCGACGCCGAGGCAAGGCGCCGCATCGCGTCCGTGCAGAACGAGATCTCGCAGAGGCTCACGGACGGAAAACAGAAATATCTTGCCGTGCAGGACGAGATGAATGAGATCGTGGATCTCTTCAACCAGATGCAGAGGAAGTTCATGCAGTCCTACAAGGAAGTGCACGAGCTCATACAGAATATGCCGGTGACCCTCGGGGACATCGGGCTTACCTTCGAAGACGAGGAAGAGGACGAGTTTGATGAGATCGACCTCGATCTCAAGGCGCTCGGAATCAATATTGACGACGACGATGATTTCGACACGGACGACGAGTTTGACACGGACGTGCTCTTTGCAGCCGGGAAAGGGGATAAGATCGAGGATACCGGAGAACTGGCAAAACTGGATGGAGTGAATCCGACCAATGCGGACGGAAATCATAAAGCTTGACGCCTCGGACCCGGACGAGGAAGTCCTTAAAAGGGCCGGGGAGCTGATCCGGAAGGGCGAACTCGTGGCATTTCCCACGGAGACGGTATACGGGCTCGGGGGAGACGCGCTGAATCCGGAAGCGGCGAAAAAGATCTATTCCGCCAAGGGACGGCCTTCCGACAATCCGCTGATCGTCCATATTGAGGAAATGGAGGCTCTTGAGAGCATCGCCGCGGAGATTCCGGAAGCGGCGGTGAGAGCTGCCGGTGCGTTCTGGCCCGGGCCTCTGACCATGATCTTCAAAAAGACGGCGAAGGTGCCCTGTGAGACGAGCGGAGGGCTTGACACGGTCGCGGTCCGGATGCCTCTTCACAAAGCGGCGGCCGGGCTCATCCGTTTTGCGGGCGGATATATCGCGGCCCCCAGTGCAAATGCCAGCGGCCGGCCGTCCCCTACGAGTGCCGCGCATGTGATCGAGGATCTTCAGGGGCGTATCCCGATGATTCTCGACGGGGGAGATGCGGATATCGGCCTGGAGTCGACGATTGTTGACTTCACGGAGGAGATTCCCGTCATTCTGCGGCCGGGATTTATCAATATCGAGATGCTTGAGGAGGTTCTCGGGGAAGTGAGACTCGATCCGGGTCTCATCGATGCCGAAGCGAACCGCGGGGTGAGGCCGAAGGCGCCGGGTATGAGGTACCGGCACTATGCCCCGAAAGCGCCCCTGTTTGTCGTGGAGGGCGAAGAGGCCGCCGTGATCTCCCGGATTATTTCTCTTGCCGGGGAGGCCGCCGCGCCAGGGAAGCGCGTCGGCATCATTGCGTCGGAATCCTCGGCGGTTCTTTACGCGGAGAAGCTTGAGGGCATGCGCCCGGTCATCACGGCGCTCGGAAGCCGCAATGAGGACCTCACCGTCGCCCGGAAGCTCTTCGGGGCGCTCAGGGATTTTGACCGCGAAGAAGTCGATGTGATCTATTCGGAATCGTTTGATACTCCGCATCTGGGCATGGCGATCATGAACCGCCTGCTGAAGGCGGCGGGACATCAGGTGATCACCGCATAGGATTACAGTGTGGGAGTGCGAAGCACGGAGCAATACGCAGGAATCTATCTGTAGAAAAAGTGCTTGTGGAGGAAGAGAATATGGGAAAAGTGTTCATAATGGATCATCCGCTGATTAAGCATAAGATCGGGATTATCAGAGACATGAGTACCGGCACCAAGGAATTCCGGGAGATGATTTCCGAGATCGCGATGCTTGAGACCTATGAGTCGACCCGGGATCTGCTTCTGGAAGAGGTGGAGATCGAGACGCCGATCACCTCCACGACCGTTGAGAGACTGGCAGGCAAGAAGCTGGCGATCGTTCCGATCCTCCGCGCGGGTCTCGGCATGGTGTCCGGCATGCAGACGCTGATCCCCTCCGCGAAGGTGGGACATATCGGCATGTACCGCGACCACGAGACCTTACAACCTGTGGAATACTACTGCAAGCTGCCGGCGGATATTGAGGAGAGGGATGTCTTCGTCGTCGATCCGATGCTCGCCACCGGAGGCTCCGCCTGCGACGCAATCACGCAGCTCAAGAAGCACGGCTGCAAGCATATCCGCTTCCTGTGCATCATCGCCGCGCCGGAAGGGCTGAAGAAGCTGCAGGAGACGCATCCGGATGTGGACGTGATCGTCGGCGCGCTGGATGATTGTCTCAACGATGTCGGATATATTGTTCCCGGCCTCGGCGATGCCGGGGATCGTATTTTTGGGACGAAGTAAACTGTGCACGGAGGCAATCAGGTTGTCCGACGGGAGTTTACTCACGGCAGACAGCCGGATTGTCTCCGTATAGAGCGCGCGAGCGCGATCGAGAAGAAGCGAAGCGGATTCGAGATTCACAGTTTACTGAGGACGAAGTAATAAGGGAGCATTACTATGAGCGACAAAAGAAAAGATTACCTGAGCTGGGACGAGTACTTCATGGGCGTCGCCATGCTCGCCGGAATGCGGTCCAAGGATCCCAATACGCAGGTCGGCGCATGCATCGTGAGTGAGAACAACCGCATCCTGAGCATGGGCTACAACGGATTTCCCAACGGCGTCTCGGACGACGAATTCCCGTGGAAACGCGAGGGCGATCCGCTGGAGAACAAATACTTCTATTCGACCCACAGCGAGCTCAACGCGATTCTCAACTTCCGCGGAGGAAGCCTCGAGGGAGCAAAGCTCTATGTGACGCTCTTCCCCTGCAACGAGTGCGCGAAGGCGATTATCCAGTCCGGAATCCGTACCGTCATCTACGACAGCAACAAATACGCGGACCTTCCGGCCTTTATCGCGTCGAAGCGGATGTTTGACGCCGCCGGCGTGACGCTCAGAAGATACAGGCGCACCGGCCGGGAAGTTACCATTACTTTATAACTATTTGTTTATCTGTCAGGAATTCACTTGTTGGCACCTAAATCATAATTTTGCTGTCAAAAGTAGTGCGAGGGAGAATTGTATAGTGTATTACGACATCTGCACAAGCTGGTACGTCTTAGTCTTTAAGAGTCATTGCTTTATGACGACAAAATACGAAGCTGTCTGAGCATGAATATACTATACAATTTTCCCGGGACTCACTTTTGACACTTAAATATCATATAAAGAACGGAGCAGTTGATTATGGCAAAGGACAAGAAATTAGTAGAATCCATCACCTCGCGTGACGTGGATTTCGCGCAGTGGTACACAGATGTCGTCAAGAAGGCGGAGCTGACGGGCTACACATCCGTCAAGGGATGCATGGTCTTCAAGCCGGCGGGATACGCGATCTGGGAGAACATCCAGCACGAGCTCGACCGCCGCTTCAAGGAGACCGGCGTGCAGAACGTCTATCTCCCGATGCTGATTCCCGAATCGCTTCTCGATATGGAGAAGGATCACGTGGAGGGATTCGCGCCGGAGGTGGCCTGGGTGACGATGGGAGGACTGACGCCCCTTCAGGAGCGCATGTGCATCCGCCCGACCTCGGAGACATTGTTCTGCGATCTCTATGCGAAGGACGTCCAGTCGTACCGCGACCTGCCCAGAGTCTATAATCAGTGGTGCTCTGTTCTCCGCTGGGAGAAGACGACCCGTCCCTTCCTGCGCTCGAGGGAGTTCCTGTGGCAGGAGGGCCACACGGCTCACGCCACGGCCGAGGAGGCCGAGGAGCGCACACAGCTGATGCTGAACGTGTATGCGGATTTCGTCGAGGACTTCCTCGCGATTCCGGTCGTGCGCGGCAGAAAGACAGACAAAGAGAAGTTTGCCGGAGCGGAGGCGACCTATACGATCGAGGCCCTCATGCACGACGGCCAGGCCCTGCAGTCCGGCACCAGCCACAACTTCGGGGACGGCTTTGCGAAAGCCTTCGGCATACAGTTCACCGATAAAGACAATACACTGAAATACGTGCACCAGACGTCCTGGGGCATGACGACGCGCCTCATCGGTGCGATCATCATGGTTCACGGCGACGACGACGGCCTCGTGCTGCCTCCGAAGGTGTCGCCGACGCAGTGCGTCATCATTCCGATCCGCCAGAATGCGGAGGGAGTTCTCGACAAGGCGGATGAGATTGCCGCTTCCCTAAAAGCAGCCGGCATCCGCGTGAAGGTGGATGACTCGGACCGCTCGCCGGGATGGAAATTCGCGGATCAGGAGATGCGCGGCTTCCCGATGCGGATCGAGATCGGCCCGAAGGACATCGAGCAGGGCACCTGCGTGCTCGTCCGGCGCGACACGAGGGAAAAGATCACCTGTGCGATCGCCGATGCGGCGGAAGAAGCGGCAAAGCTTCTTGAGACCATCCAGAAAGACATGTTCAGCCGGGCGAAGGACTTCCTGGATTCCCACACCTACGAGGCGGATTCCTATGAGACCTTTAAGGCGACCGTCGAGGAGAAGCCCGGATTCGTGAAGGCCCTCTGGTGCGGAGACCGCGCCTGCGAGGACAAGATCAAAGAGGACACGAAGGCGACCTCGAGATGCATTCCGATGGGTGAGGAAGGAAAGCCCGCAGGCAACGGCGCCGTATGCGTCTGCTGCGGAAAACCGGCAAAGCATCTCGTTTACTGGGGAAGAGCGTATTGATTGTATGAGATTGAAGCTTCCGCCAAAAGTCACATATATTCTCGACATTTTAAAACGGCATGGGCATGAAGCCTATGCCGTTGGCGGCTGTGTGCGCGATTCGATTCTGGCGAGGGAACCGGATGACTGGGACATCACGACGTCGGCGAGGCCGGAGGAGGTCAAGCGCTGCTTTAAGAGGACCATTGACACGGGAATCGCCCACGGCACGGTCACCGTCATGCTGGAGCAGGATGCCTTCGAGGTGACGACGTACCGGATCGACGGGACCTATTCCGACGGCAGGCACCCGGATACGGTGACATTTACCCCGAATCTTGCGGATGATCTCATGAGGCGGGATTTCACCATCAACGCGATGGCCTATAACGACGACGAGGGACTGGTGGACCTGTACGGCGGGATGCAGGACCTGCAGAAAAAGCGCATCCGCTGTGTCGGGAAACCGGACGAGCGCTTTGAGGAGGATGCCCTGAGGGTGATGCGCGCGGTCCGCTTCGCTGCCCAGCTGGGATTTGCGATTGATCCGGCGACCGAGGCGGCAATCCGAAGGCACGCGCCGCATCTTGACTGTGTGAGCGCGGAGAGGATCCGCGTCGAGCTCATGAAGCTGCTCGTGTCGCCCCATCCGGAAATGATGGTGAATCTTTACGATCTCCACATCACCCGCGTGATTCTGCCCGAATTTGATGCCTGCATGGAGACGCCGCAGAACAACAGGCACCATATGTACAACGTCGGCTTGCACACGGTCAAATCTCTCTGCGAGATTGCGAATGACAGCACTTTGAGGCTGACGATGCTGCTTCACGACTTCGGCAAACCGCGCAAAAGAGTGACGGATCCTGACGGCACGGACCATTTTAAGGGACATGCGGAGGAAGGCGCGCGCATGGCGGAGACGATCTTGAGGAGACTTAAGTTTGACAATGATACCAGAAAGAAAACCGTAAACCTGATCCGCTGGCACGACCTGAGGCCCAGGCCCGTTCCCCCCGATGTGCGGCGCGCTGTCTGTATCGTCGGGCGGGATGCCTTTGAGGATTATCTCTCGGTGCAGTGGGCGGACAACATGGCAAAGAGCGAATACCACCGGGAGAAGAAGCTGCAGAGAATTGTCGACGTGTACAATGTTTACCGGGAGATTCTGGCGAGGGGAGACTGTCTGTCCGTGAAGGAGCTTGCGGTCGACGGGACCGATATGCTGAATCTCGGATTTCAAGGGCCTGAAGTGGGAGAAGTGTTAAATGAAGCCCTCGCCGAAGTGCTGGCGGATCCGGAGAAGAATGACCGGGCCTATCTCCTTGCTTTTGCGGAAAATCGGAAACTGACATATATGCAAAGCATAGATGGTCTGTGGCCTGCAGCGGATGGCCGTGAATAGTAACTTAAATGACAGGAGCTTAGAGTATGTTTGGAAGAAAAAAGCAGCAGCCCCAAAAAGCGGATTATGATCCCTCGCGGCAGTATCCGGCGATGCGCTGCAGCATCTGTACGGGCGAGCAGGTGGCCGGCCTCAAAGACCGGGAGACCGGGGATTTTCATGAGCTCATGCTGATCCGCGGGGACGAGGATCTCGCTTCCTTCCGCAGCATGCTGAACCTCGCGGAAACCGATGAGATCAAAAAGTTTTACTGAGCCCCGTGCTTGTTGCCACGGTATGGGAAACCTTATATAATGATTACAATGTGAAAATGCGGAGAAATCCGCCGGAATCTAAATTACAAAGCAATAAGAAAAGCAGGGAGGGTGAGCAATGTATCAGGACGAGTATAAGCGCTGGCTGGAGGCGGAGCTGGTTGACCCGGATCTCCGCAAAGAACTCTTGAACATCAGTGAAGACGAAAATGCCATCAAGGAGAGATTCGCCGTGTCGCTTCAGTTCGGAACAGCGGGACTTCGCGGCACGCTGGGAGCGGGCACGAACCGGATGAACATCTGGGTTGTCAGGCAGGCCACCCAGGGTGTGGCGGACTGGGTGAAGACACAGGGCGGCACCCAGACCGTAGCGATCAGCTATGACAGCCGCCTGAAGGGCTACACATTTGCCAAAGATGCAGCCGGCGTTCTCGCTGCCAACGGCATCAATGTCCGCATCTACGATGAGCTCATGCCTGTCCCGGCTCTGTCCTTTGCGACGAGATACTATCACTGCAATGCCGGCATTATGGTGACTGCGTCCCACAACCCGGCGAAATACAACGGCTATAAGGCGTACGGGCCCGACGGCTGCCAGATGACGGACATCGCGGCCGCGGTTGTCTATGACTCCATCCAGAAGACGGATGTGCTGACCGGCGCGAAGTACATGTCCTTTGCAGAGGGCGTTGAGAAGGGACTGATCCGCTTTGTCGGAGACGACTGCAAGGAGGCCCTCTTCGAAGCGATCGAAGCCCGCCAGGTCCGCCCGGGTCTTGCGAAGACTTCGGGACTGAAGCTGGTTTATTCTCCGTTAAACGGCACCGGCCTCATGCCCGTCATGCGGATCCTGAAGGACATCGGGATCGACGACGTGACGATTGTTCCCGAGCAGGAATATCCGAACGGCTATTTCACGACCTGCCCGTATCCGAATCCGGAGATTTTCCAGGCTCTGGAAAGAGGCCTTGCCCTCGCGAAAGAGGTGGAAGCGGATCTTATGCTCGCGACGGATCCCGATGCGGACCGCGTCGGCATCGCGATGAAGTGTCCGGACGGCTCCTACGAGCTTGTCTCGGGAAATGAGATGGGCGTCCTCCTTCTGGACTACATCTGCGCAGGGCGCATCGAGAAGGGAACCATGCCGGAGCATCCGGTGGCGGTGAAGTCGATCGTCTCCACCCCGCTCGCGGACAAGGTTGCGGAGCACTACGGCGTGGAGCTCCGCCAGACGCTGACCGGATTCAAGTGGATCGGCGACCAGATCGCGCAGCTCGAGGCGGCAGGAGAAGTGGACCGTTTCATCTTCGGCTTCGAGGAGAGCTACGGATATCTTGCCGGACCGTATGTCCGCGACAAGGACGCGATTATCGGCTCCATGCTGATCTGTGAGATGGCGGCCTATTACCGCAGCATCGGCTCTTCCATCAAGCAGAGGCTCGAGGAGATCTACGCCGAGTACGGCAGATACCTCAACAAGGTGGACAGCTTCGAATTTGCCGGCCTTTCCGGCATGGACAAGATGAACGGGATCATGAAGTCTCTCCGCGAGAATCCGCCTGCAGACTTCGCCGGAAGGAAAGTCGTGCACACCGCCGACTACAGAAAGCCGGAAGAGACCGGACTTCCCAAGGCCAATGTCCTCATCTACTCCCTCGAGGACGGCGCGACCGTGGTGGTGCGTCCCTCCGGAACAGAGCCGAAGATCAAGGCCTATTACACGACCCTCGGCAAAAACCTCGAAGAGGCGCAGGCCGAGAAGGACGAGCTGGCCGCAGCTCTCCAGCCGATCTTTTCATGAGGACACCCCGGTCAGATATGTAATTATGTTGCACGCGGCGGGCGGCGGAACGGAAAGGAAATCAGACGCCCGCCCTTCGTCGGAGCCATCATGTATAAAGCCTCGGAATTGAGCGGATCCTTTATTGCCGCAGTGTTGATATTTCTTGACAGATGTTGCATAAAAGGTTATAAATATAAAGATTATTACATTTACGGCAACGTAAACGATTCGTAGGAG
Organism: uncultured Lachnospiraceae bacterium; assembly: GCA_902783325.1. GTDB lineage: Bacteria > Bacillota > Clostridia > Lachnospirales > Lachnospiraceae > Chordicoccus. Next base: position 431 of record CACZQS010000127.1, on the reverse strand, counting down.
GTTAATATGAACAAGGTTGAATTATCTGCGGCGATCGCAAATGAGACAGGACTGTCCAAGAAAGACTCCGAAGCTGTCGTCAAAGCATTTGTGGATGTTGTCACAGAAGAGCTGAAGAAGGGCGGCAAGGTTCAGCTTGTCGGCTTCGGCACATTCGAGGTATCAGAGAGAGCAGCCCGCGAAGGCAGAAACCCTCAGACAGGCAAGGCCATGAACATCAAGGCTTCCAAGGCTCCGAAGTTCAAAGCCGGCAAGGCTCTCAAGGATGCAGTGAATAAGTAAGACCGGTTTTGCGAGGATATGATTATCAGGGAGAGGCTTGGCGCTTCTCCCTTTTCAATTATTAAGTCGAAAGGAATGTTCATCATGAGACTGGACAAATATCTGAAGGTGTCGCGGCTCATCAAGAGAAGGACCGTCGCCAACGAGGC
>CACZQS010000126.1 GCA_902783325.1 uncultured Lachnospiraceae bacterium | reverse complement strand
TTTCACTTGAGGTCCCTCGCTGGGCTACCAGGATTCGAACCTGGAAATGACGGAGTCAGAGTCCGTTGCCTTACCATTTGGCGATAGCCCATCATTTGCGACGGTGACTATTATATCCCAGCCCGTCACAAAAAACAAGTGGAATTTATAAAAATTATGACAATGGGGACAGTCCCCATTGTCATAATTGTTTACATAACATCAGTCCGGGCTCATCTGCTCCAGAAGCTCCACGCGCATCTGATAGAGTTTATCCGAGAGGTCGACATAGACCTGGTGCGGATTCACGAAACGCTTTGTCTCTTCCCAGAGGGAATCGATCTCCTGCTTTGTCCGCTCCCTGAGCTCCATCACCGTCGATTTATCTTCGTATACGCAGGTTCCGTTCTCAAACACCGGGATCAGAAGCTCCTTCAGCGTGAAGGTGCCGGCTTTAAAGCGGGTTTTCTTCCAGGTCTCGATGGGGTCAAAGATCCGGAGGTCTTCATCCTCGGAAAATGTCTCCTCCGCGAGGCATATAAGATCCGCCCTCACTTTCCCGGTATCCTTGTCGTAGATCCGGTAGATCTTCTTGTTGCCGGGATTTGTGATCTTCTCCGTGTTTTCGGACAGCTTGATCTTCGGGGAGAATTCTTCTTCCCCTTTATTCTTGATCGCCGCCAGCTTATAGACACCCCCGAAGGCCGGCCAGTCCTTGGAAGTGATGAGATTCGTCCCGACACCCCACTGATTGATCATCGCTCCCTGCTCTTTGAGGGTATTGACCAGATATTCGTCGAGATCGGAAGAGGCGCAGATCGTCGCGTCGCCGAATCCTGCTTCTTCGAGCATCGCGTAGGCCTTCTTGGACAGGTAGGCCAGGTCACCCGAGTCGATGCGGATTCCGTATTTCGCGAGAGGAATCCCCTGCTCCCGCATCTCGGTAAACACGCGGATCGCGTTCGGCACACCGGAAGCGATCACATCATAAGTATCCACAAGAAGCGTGCAGTTATTCGGATAAATCTTTGCGTATGCGCGGAAAGCTTCCAGTTCGCTCGGGAAGCTCATAATCCAGCTGTGCGCGTGCGTGCCCATCACCGGCACGTCGAACATCTCACCGGTAAGCACATTGGAGGTTCCCGAACACCCGCCGATCACGGCAGCCCTCGCTCCGAAGATACCGGCATCCGGACCCTGCGCCCGCCGAAGCCCGAATTCCATCACCGCGTCACCCCTTGCGGCTCGGCACACGCGGGACGCCTTCGTGGCAATCAGGGATTCATGATTGATAATATTGAGGATGGCAGGCTCGATCAGCTGGGCCTCCATGATCGGAGCGATGACTTTCAGCATAGGTTCCCTCGGGAACATCACGGTCCCTTCCGGAATGGCCCAGATGCTTCCCGTAAAATGAAACCCGGCAAGATATTCGAGAAAATCCTCCCCGAAGATGCCCAGTGACCTCAGGTACTCGATGTTTTCATAAGAAAAATGCAGCCCCTTGACATACTCAATCACCTGCTCAAGGCCGCAGCTGATCGCGTACCCCCCCTCAAACGGGTTCGTCCTGTAGAACGCGTCAAAGACGCAGATCTGATCCGTAGGGTTCCGAAAATACCCCTGCATCATCGTCAGTTCATACAGATCTGTCATCAAGGTCAGGTTATTAGCTCTCATGGATTCCTACCTCCTCTATAGACCACAGTTTATATCTGACTATATCCGGTCGGATGCGAATCCCGTAACCTCATGCCTTCGGCATTCGCTAACGGTATTTAAGCTCCTCACAGTTTTCCGATTTCCTCAAGCCACTCTTTCACACATCCCGCATAGCGTTCCGGTTCCTTAAGCCTGCATTCGGCGTGCTGTGCGCCTTCAAAAAGATGGATGGCTTTCTTGCCCTTGGTCATCTCATACATCCGCCGGCTGTTGTCCGGCGTAATAAAGGTATCCGCCGTGCCGTGGAAGAAAAGAATCGGGATTTTGTTGTCCTTCAGACAGTCGACGGGCCGCATATCCGAAAATGCATATCCCCTTTTCCAGCGCGCGAGCAGGGAAGCCAGATCCACAAGCTTCGTCGGCAAATGGGAGCTTTTCATGACTCCCTTCAATACGTTGCCGATATCCGCAAATCCGCAGTCCGCCACGGCGAAGTCCACCTGCGGCTTCGCTCCAAGAGCAGATACTGTGGTGGCAGCGCCCAGGGATTCCCCGTGAAGTCCCAGCTCCTGCAGATCCGGAAAACGCGCATGGGCGTCCTCGATCATCGCCACCAGGTCCTGTCCCTCCATGATTCCGTATGTACACCATGCAGGAGCATTTGCCCCGTGTCCGCGAAGATCCCAGATGATGCAGTGATAACCCAGATCGAGATACAGCTTCATATACTTAAGTGAGCCGTATCGGTTATCCGAATATCCGTGCGTTAAGATCATATATCGGGTGGAAGGCCGGGGGTTTCTGCAAAAGAGTGCGTGCAGCTCATAACCGTCCGTACTTCTGACTGAATACTCTTCTTTCTCCAGCGCATCAAAAAAGCCGGTGTCATAGTGCTCTGACTGCCACTTAAGCGCCTGTCCGTAAGTCTGCCTGCTGCCGCCCATGGACCTCGTCACAATCTTCCAGCTGAGTCCGCAGGCCACAGCCCCAACGGATCCTGCCGCTGCTGCCGCAATGACGAGTTTCTTTTTTCCTGCCATTTCTCTCTACACCTCGCAGTCATTTTCCGAGTATAAGTATATCATGCTCCGCTTCTGCAGGCATCACATTTTATCCTTAACAATATCGTCTTGACGCCGTCTGGATTTCTATGGTATGCAGGGACTGTCCTCTCTTTTTCTGCACTGATCCCTCCCCATCATGAAAGGTGAATGAAGTGAACGATCCCCTCGCTGTTCTTCAGAAATATTACGGCTACAGCTCCTTCCGTCCCGGACAGCGTGAGCTCATCGAAGCGGCCGTCTCAGGCCGCGATGTGCTCGGCGTGCTGCCTACGGGCGGGGGAAAATCAATATGCTATCAGATACCCGCGCTTCTGCTTCCGGGCTTGTGCATCGTCATCTCTCCTCTGATCTCACTGATGCACGACCAGGTCATGCATCTGCAGAAAAGGCACATAAAAGCCGCGTGCATCACTTCAGAGCTCAAACGCCCGGAGCTGCTCTCCGTCCTTCATCTGGCGGAACGGGGCGTGCTGAAGCTGCTGTATGTCTCCCCGGAGAGGCTCATGACAAAAGATTTTGCGGCATTTTCAAAGAAAGCAGACATCTCCCTCCTCGTCGTGGACGAAGCTCACTCGATCTCCATGTGGGGCCACGAGTTCCGCCCGTCCTACCTGCGCATCCGGGATTATATCGACTCTCTTCCGGTCCGGCCGGTGACAGCAGCTTATACGGCGACAGCTGCGCCGCGGGTGCGGGAGGAAATCCGCACATCCCTCGGGCTTAAGGATCCCTTCGAATACACGGCCTCCTTTGACCGCCCGAATCTCTACTACGAAGTCCGGCACACGGCGGACAAACGCGCCGCACTTCTTTCCCTCCTTCCCGCCTATAAAGGCTTTTCCGGCATCGTCTACTGTCTGACCCGCCGCTCCGCGACCGCCCTCACGAGATACCTGAACGCAGAAGGAATTCCGGCCGTCTGCTATCATGCGGGCATGTCCGCGAAAGACAGACAGCAGCACCAGGAGCTTTGGATGCAGGGGGACGTCCCCGTTATCGTTGCAACCAATGCTTTCGGCATGGGAATTGATAAACCGGACGTCCGCTTCGTCATCCATTACCAGATGCCGGGCAGCCCGGAGCATTATTATCAGGAAGCAGGCAGGGCGGGACGCGACGGAAAGAGATCGGACTGCATCCTGCTCTACAGCGACCGGGATCTTAAAGCCAACCGCTTTTTTATAAACCGCACCCGCTCTGCCGTATTAAGGGCCGCGATGGAACAGCAGCTTGACGCCATGCGCCGCTACGCGGGAGGACACAGCTGTCTCCGCAGGTATCTCCTGGCCTATTTCGGAGAGATCCCCTCTTCAGATACGGCAGGGGATTCCTGCCATTCCTGCTCCGTCTGCCTTCGTTTCAATCTGATCCCGAAAGCTCTTCCGGCCGGGACCGAAGACCATGCCCTTTACCGCAGCCTCGTCTCCGTCCGGTCAAGGCTCTCCGCAAAGCACCATGTCCTGCCATATAAGATCCTTTCGGATGCGGCTCTGCATGATCTCGCCTCGCTCCGGCCGGAGTCATTTTTCGATTTCCTCTTAATGGAACACACGCCGTTCTTCAAAGGAATAAAGTACGGCGCGGATTTCCTCACGGAAATCCGCGCCTGGAACGCATCTCATTGATTGCTGCTTTCTTCAGAACTCTTTGCCAAACAATGCCCCCAGCCCGTGCATCATGAGACGGAGTATCTCCCTCTCGCTCTTTGCCGTGTGCGGAATCCCTCCGGTGACGGCGCGGAACGCAAACATCGTGGTCGTATCAAGGATATAGCACAGCATCACTGAGAGCTCCGATTTACTCTTGATTCCAACCTTGCCGCACAGTTTCTGATATACACAGTTTACCCGCGTGTACCGCTCCATAAGTGTCTTCTGGAGGTCGTCCGTATAGCGGGGGGATGTGCGGAAACGATAATAATACAGCGTCTTTTCCGGATTATCCAGCAGGTAATGATAGTAACGCTTCCATAAATCCTCAAGAAACGGTACCATCTGTTCCGACTTGGCAGGGATCGAATCCTCTTCGGAATATAAATCCGAAATTTCACGGTCGATCATGAAAAATGTTTCTTCCAGCAGATCGTTTTTGCTCTTGAAATGATAATACAGAGATCCCTCCGCTACACCCGCTTCCAATGCCCACTTTTTCGTGGTGAAGCCTTCAAATCCGTGTGTAGCAACGATACGGACCGCGGCATTCATCATCAAGGCGCGACTTTCTGCTTCGCTCCCGGTGATCATACTCGTTTCTCCTGTTCTGTATAAAAATAAATACAATTTGCTTTTGCTCAAGTATACCATTTCTGGAAATGATCAGCAATCAAAAAAGAAGTATCCTCAGATTTCTTTTTCACAAGTCCGCCGGTTTATGGTACACTGCTTTTATACAGATTCAGTTCATTTTCGTCAGCGGGTAATGTGTTGAAATAAAGGAGGGTCTGGTCATGAAGCTGAGCCGCAAAGTACTGATCACTATCGGACGTGAATACGGGTGCGGGGGAAAAGTAATTGCCGACGCGCTGAGCGCCGATCTGGACATCCCGGTCTTTGACAAGAACATGATCGCGATAATCGCAAAAAAACACGGTTACTCCGAAGAAGCGCTTGTCTCCTCTGACGAGAGGCTTTCAAGCCCGTTCTTCGAGCCCTATGCCCCTTACGGGACAGGAACGGAATCCGGAGCCATCTCGGAGCGCCTCTTCATCCTGCAGGCGCAGATCATCAAGGAACAGGCGGACAAGGGCTCGGGCATTTTTATCGGAAGATGCGCCAACGACATCCTGCGCCACTATGACGATGTCATCAACATCTTCATCTTCGCGCCGAAGGCGGCCCGCATCCAGCGCATTATGGAAGTTGAGGACATCGCCGACAGCGCGGCCGCCGAGAAAATCATCCGCCGCATGGACAAGACAAGACGGTCCTATTACCAGTTCTACACGGATAAGAAGTGGGGTTCCACGGAGGGGATGGATCTTCTCATAAACTCCGCCTCACTCGGAAAAGAAGGTTCGGTCGCCCTCATCGAAGATTATCTGAGGCGAAGGGGTTATCTCGAAAACTGACCTCTCATGTCTGCTTTTCCTTAAGCAGCTCCTGATATACATCTCTCCGGGAAATGCCTCTGTCTTTCGATACAGCCTTCATTGCTTCCTTTCGGCTTAATCCCCGCTCTTCATAGTAAGAGACATGTCCGGACAGATCCATGGATTCCCAGGCGGCAGATCTCTCTTCTGCCGCTTCTTCTTTGCTCTTTCCGTCGATCACAAGCACGTATTCCCCCCTGGGCTGCACGTCTCCCTGGTATTTCAAAAGAGCATTTCCGATCGTCGTCCGCTCCGTTTCCTCAAATTTTTTGGTCAGCTCCCGGCACAAAGTGATGCCCCTCGTGCTTCCCAGACTTTCTTCGAGAAGACGAAGCGTCCGCTCAAGACGATGCGGCGCCTCGTAGAGAATGACGGTTCTTTCTTCCGCCTGTATACGGGACAATGTCTCCCGCCTCTCCTTAGACTCCTGGGGAAGAAATCCCTCAAAGACAAAACGTCTCGTATCCGCGCCGGAGAGTGCCAGAGCCGTCACACATGCGCTTGCGCCCGGAACGGCCGTTACGGGAATCCCGTTTTCGCGGCATTTCCGGACAAGTATTTCTCCCGGATCGGAAATGGCGGGCATCCCGGCGTCCGTGATCAGGGCAATACTCTTACCGCGAAGAAGCTTTTCGATCAGTTCTTCGCTTTTTTCCTGCTCATTAAACTTGTGATAGCTGGTCAGTGCTGCGTCAATCTCATAGGCCTTCAGCAGGACGCGGGACGTTCTGGTATCCTCACAGGCGATCAGATCCGCCTCGCGGAGCACGCGAAGCGCCCTGAGGGTAATATCTTCAAGATTGCCGATCGGCGTCGCCACCAGATACAGTGTTCCTGCCATAGATTGCATTGATCTCCTCCGTATAGCTGCTGCCATTTTCATAGACGATCAGGGGGGCCTCCACCTTAAGCGAAGAGCGGGCCCCGCGCACTGCCTCAATGAGAACCATTGTCGGCTCCTCATGAACCCTCGGCTGAACGAGACGCATTCGCTTAGGGGTGAGGCGGTATTCCTCCAGCCTCGCAAAGATCTCGGGAAGCCTCTCAGGTCTGTGGATCATGGCAAACCTCCCGCTCATCTTCAGCAGTCTCCCCGCGGCAGACACGACATCCTTAAGTGTACAGCTCAGCTCCGTCCTTGCAGCCGCCCTCGAATCATTTTCGCTCACAAATCCGCTTCCCACTGGGAGATAAGGCGGATTGCAGGTAATGAGCGAAAAAGAAGCCGGGGCAAAATATTCCCCGGCTTTTCGGATATCTCCTGTCACAATCCTGACGGTATCGTCCAGTCCGTTCTCGCTGACAGAGCGGCGGGCACAGGAAGCAGCACTTTCCTGAATCTCAATGCCTGAAATCCTGACCGGGTACCCCTTCTTTGAGGCTTCCGCACTGAGGATCAGCGGGACAGGCGCAAAACCCGTACACAGATCCAGAATATTGTCCCCCCTTCTCAGCGAAGGGTAATGCGCAAGAAGCACGGCGTCAATCCCGAAACAGAACAGGTCCGTATCCTGCCAGATGATATATCCGTTCATCAGATCATCCCTGCGGAGCATCTTGTTTTGCCGGCCTTTCTGCTGTCTCCTCAGCTTTCTGGGTTTTATGACGGGGTCTTCTGCGGCGGCGCTTCTTCTTTTCGCCCTCAGCGGCCGACTTCTCTTTCTTGTCGGCCCCTTCCGTCTCTTTGCTTTTAGGAGCCTCTTTTTCCCTTCCCCCTGATGCTTTATCTTTTGATTCGGATGCGGCTTTTACTCCCTTATCCGTTTTTTCGCTCCTGTCCGGCTTCTCACTCCTGTCTGTCTTCTCGCCCTTGTCCGGTTTTTCACTTCTGTCCGGCTTCTCGCCTTTATCGGGTCTTAAGCTTTTGTCCGGTTTCTCGCTTCTGTCCGGTCTCTCGCTCTTATCCGGTTTTTCGCCTTTATTCTTCGGCTGGCCCTGCTGCTCTTTTTTCGGACGCTTCGACTTGGGAATAAAGGTGATGTCCTTCACTTCAAATTCCCGAAGTTCTTTTTCGTCGTCCCCGGTCTCCACGATCACTTTTACAGTCTGCCGCAGAATATTGACGGAAACCACATCACCCTGCAGCCCGTCAGGAGTTGTCACGAGATCTCCTTTTCCGGGCATGGAGCGGTTGAGATACGCATAGGTATCCGCCTCATTTTTGAGACAGCACATCAGTCTTCCGCAGGTACCGGATATTTTGGCCGGATTGAGGGAAAGATTCTGGTCCTTCGCCATTTTAATGGAAACCGGCGCAAACTCACTGAGCCAGGTGTGGCAGCACAGAGGTCTTCCGCAGCTTCCGATTCCCCCCAGAAGTTTTGTCTCGTCGCGCACGCCGATCTGCCTCAGCTCGATTCTCGTGCGGAAGATTCCGGCAAGATCCTTGACGAGCTCGCGGAAATCAATTCTCCCGTCCGCCGTAAAGTAGAAGAGAACCTTGCTGTTGTCAAAGGTGTACTCCGCCCCGATCAGCTTCATATCAAGGCCCCGCTCTGCTATGCGCTGCTTGCAGACATGATAAGCTTCCTTCTCCCGCTCGCGGTTGGCCTCGTCCCGTTCGTCATCTTCCTTTGTTGCCATGCGGATGACCTTCTTAAGAGGGCCCGCAATCTTGCCCTCCGGCATATCTGTCGGCGTGATGACGACGGTTCCGTACTCCACGCCCCTGGCCGTCTCCACGACAACATGATCATGGTAATGGATGGTGAAATCGCCGGGGTCAAAATAATAGACCTTGCCGGTATTTCTGAATCTTACACCGATGATTTTAGGCATTACAATTCTCCTTAATCGTATACAGCAAAAGCCCGAGAGCCAGTTCAAAATTCACATTGGCACGAAGACGCACCGCACAGCGGTCTATGGCATCCAGGATTTCCTGCAGTCCTTCATAGGACGCGTTCATCGCCTGGGTCCGGATCAGACTTGTCTCCTGCGTAAAAATCAGCTGGTCAATCTCTCTCGTCGCTTTAAACATCAAAACATCGCGGTACCACATGAGCAGAATATCAAACACATCATTGATCCCGCTTCTGTCTTCCTTCATGAGCCGGACAGCCTCCGCCATCGCCGCCGCATCCATCCCCTTCAGGGACCGGATAAGGGAAAATGTCCGGTTCTTTCTCAAAATAAAATCCTCATCCGTCGCCGCGTACAGAGCCCGTCCGATATTTCCCTGGGCAAATGCCGTGAGCACCTTCGCTTCGTAATCCGGCATTTTCAGCCGCTCCGTGAGATAGTCCCTCACTTCCCTGTCCGAAACCGGAAGAAGGGAGAGCGTCACACAGCGGGACCGTATTGTCGCAAGAAGGGATTCGGCCGCGGACGCAAGCAGAAGAATCACCACATATTCC
>CACZQS010000125.1 GCA_902783325.1 uncultured Lachnospiraceae bacterium | reverse complement strand
TCTGCCTCGAAGGACAGCTTTGTGATCGATTCCTGCAAAATCAGCGGAAAGGATGTCCTCGTTCACGCCGCGAATACCGTCTCTGACGGCACGGAGGCTTACCTCTTCGCCGTACCTTCGTATGTGACCAGCCTGAAGGGATATGAGCCGGTCGCCTCCCTGGCAGTAAAGAGCGGGGATGTCACATTGTCGGCTCCCCTCATGAAGGGAACCGCGGCTTCGCTGCTGCAGAAGAAATTCTACATCGCCGTGAAGAGCGGATCGTCCTACAAGATTGCGAGCAACGCTTACTATATCCAGAATCCGGAGGCGTCAGCGTCGAATAAGGAGGCATTTCCGACTGCGAAAAGAGGAACCAAGAAGGGGCTGAAGACGCAGATCACGACCTCGACATTTATCAATAAAGCCGTGGATCTGAAATGCAGCCACGTCATCGCGGACTTCCCGCTGGAGGCTTTCTTAGGCGGACACGGGCTCCGCTACACTTATGAGGGGACGGTTTACGAGTTTTCCTCCTCGATCTTCGCTTATCAGAGTTATCTGAAGCAGTTAAATGACAAGGGGATCGTGGTAACCGGCATCTTCTATCTTTCGGACCCGAGCATGACCAAGTATATGCTCCCCACAGCCGCGGCGGGGGATAAATCCCGCAGCATTATCTTCGCGCTCAATACCGTGAACAGCAACCGCAAGGAGCTGGAGGCCCTGTTCTCCTGTCTGGGCTATTATTTCACTAGCGGCGGGGCGCGCATGGCGAACTGGGTCTTCGGAAATGAATCCAACCAGTACCGCACCTACTGCTTCAGCGGCAGTGTCAGCTATGATACCTATATCAAGCATTACTGTGATTCCTACCGCATGTTCAACACGGCCGTAAAGAGCCAGTATGCCAACGCGAGGACCTACATCTGCTTTGACCACAACTGGAATCTGTCCTTTGACCTGGCCGGAAGCTATAACGGAAAGAGAGTGCTCGCTTCGATCGCCAAACAGCTGAAGGCAGAGGGCGATATCCATTTTGACGTGTCCCTGCATCCCTATCCGTCTCCGGAGCAGGATCCCAGGGTGTGGGTAAAGAGCAATCTCGTGTCGATGTCCGCGGATACGCAGCAGTATGTGCCGATGAATATGTCTTACGTCGCCTCCTATATCAAAAAGACCTACGGGAAAGATGTCCATATCATTCTTCCCGAGACCGGCATCAACTCCCGTTACCAGGGAAGGGAAATGCAGGCCGAACAGGCGGCCGGCGTGGCCTATGCCTACTATAAGACGGAGTTTGATCCGAACATCGACATGATCGCGATCCACAGGGATCTGGATGACACCAATGAATATCACGACGGCTTCTATCTGGGACTCTACGGTTCCTCCTTCTCGAATCCGAGAAAAGCGGCGGAAGTCTTCAAGTATATGGACACAAAGTCCTGGAGCAAGTATACAAAGAGCTGCCTCTCCACTATAGGGATCTCTTCCTGGGGGGCGGTGATCAGCGGATTTAACGGCAACCGATTCACCACATCATGAAAGGAGTTTTAAAAGCAGATGTCAGATTATGAGATTCTTTTCAAGAGACTGCAGAACGGAAACGACGTGCGGGGCGCGGCCATCGCGACGGAGACGGAAGAGAAAACACTTACTCCCGGGCTCGTCACATTTATCGCGCGCGCGTTTGCGGATTTTCTTGCCGGGAAGACCGGGAAAGAAAAAGCGGCGCTTAAGGTCGGCGTCGGCCATGACAGCCGCGTGACGGCAGAGATGCTCAAAAAAGCCTGTATTCAGGGACTTTCGGAAGTGAGCGTTTATGACTGCGGGCTGATCTCGACCCCGGCGATGTTCCAGTCCACCGTGCTTGGCGCGAGTGATTTTGACGGCGCCGTCATGCTCACAGCTTCCCATCTGCCCTTCAACCGCAACGGGATGAAATTTTTCACGAAGGACGGCGGTTTGGAGAAGCAGGAGCTGAACGAAGTGCTGTCAAAAGCCGTGTCCCTTGCGGAAACCTTCGGGGCAGCGGATGAAGAGGAGTTCATTCTTCCGAAATCGCTTCCGGAGGGTAAGGGCAGCTGCACTTCTTTCAATATGGTGCAGGTGTACGCGGACGAGATGAAGAGGATCATCCGCGGGGCGGTGTCCCCTTCGTCGGAGAAACCGCTTGAGGGCCTGCACATCGTAGTGGACGCGGGGAACGGCGCCGCCGGGTTCTTTGCCTCGGAAATTCTTTCCGCTCTCGGAGCCGACACGTCGGGCAGCGTCTATCTCGAACCGGACGGAACCTTCCCGAACCACATTCCGAATCCCGAGAATCCTGCTGCGATGGATGCGGCGAGAAAGGCAACCGTGGATGCGGGCGCGGATCTCGGCGTGATCTTCGACTGCGACGGCGACCGGGGAGCCGTGGTGTTCTCCGACGGGACGGAAGTCAACCGCAATACGCTGATCGCGCTGCTTTCGGCCATCGTCGCCGAGGAGCATCCCGGCTCGACCGTCGTGACGGACTCCGTCACCAGCGACGAGCTGGCGGCATTTCTCACTGGGAAGCTCGGCATGAAGCACCTGCGGTATAAGCGCGGCTACAAAAATGTCATCGGGAAAGGGATTGAGCTGAATGCGGCGGGAGAGGAATGCTTTCTGGCCATTGAGACCTCCGGCCACGGCGCTTTCCGCGAGAACTATTTCTCCGACGACGGCGCGTATATCGCGGTGAAAATCATCATCAAGATGGCGCAGCTTAAGAAAGAAGGAAAGAGAATCGAGTCCCTGATCGCGGATCTTAAATACCCGGCGGAATCGAAGGA